>JAZNWM010000054.1:0-30090 GCA_045593345.1 Eubacteriales bacterium | reverse complement strand
TGAGCCAAGGAGTTGATAATATGCCTTGTCTTCCTAAGACCGCTTGGCCTCCGACTTAGGGGAGGAAATATTTATCATAGAGAATACGAAAGAGGCGAGAATATAAAAACCGAGTCCCGCAGGACTCGGTTAAGAATTAGCTTTTCAGGCTGGGATTATTCTTCATAAACTCCTTCATAAACCGGGCAAGACGCTCGGCTCCCTCGTAGGGCATAGAGTTATACATAGAGGCACACATTCCACCGACGCTGGGATGTCCTGCGAGATTAATAAGCCCCTGCTCTCTCGCCTCACGAATGAATTTGCGGTCAAGCTCACCGTCGCCTGTATGGAAGGCAATATTCATCATACTGCGGCACTTCTTATCTACGGGTGAGGTATAATATTTCTGTCCCGGGCCATCAATAAGGTCGTAAATAAGGCTGGCCTTCTTCTCATTACGGCGTTTCATCTCCTCAAGGCCGCCGATGGAAAGTATCCATTCCAGCACAAGCTTCGCCATATAAATACACCATACCGACGTATTGCTGTATGCGGCGTTGTCCTCCAGCATCTTCTTATAATCAAAGGTGGAGGGAGTATCGCTTCTTGCACCGCCGATAAGGTCGTTACGCACTATGACAACGGTAATGCCCGCGGGAGCAATGTTTACCTCGGCACCCGCGTAAATAAGGCCGAACTTTGTGACGTCGATAGGCTCGGAGCAGATGCAGGAGGTCATATCAACTACAAGAGGAATGTTGCCCGTATCGGGGATATAATGGAACTTGGTACCGTAGACGGTATTGTTATAACAGATGTGAACGTAGTCGGCGTCGGGACGGAAATCCGCTCTCTTCGTCACGGGGACGGTGGAATAGGGTGGCGACGCTCCGCCCGAGGAGGCAGCAATAACGATATCACCGTATTTTTTTGCCTCGTCACAGGCCTTCTTTGACACCTGACCGGATACGACGTAGTCGGCACATCGACGTGACGAAAGAAGGTTCATAGGAATTGCAGCAAACTGGCTGGATGCTCCGCCCTGAAGGAAGAGTATCTTGTAGTTCGCAGGAATATTCATAAGCTTACGCAGTGCGGCCTCGGCGTCCTTAAGGATACCCGCAAATTCCGGCGAATCGGGGCCAAGCTCCATAACCGACATACCCGTATCTCTATAGCAAACGAGCTCTGCCTGGGCTCGCTCAAGCACCTCAAGAGGTAGCATAGAGGGGCCTGCGGCGAAATTATATATGGTTTCTCTTTCCATTTAATAAATCCTTCCCAAGAGAAGAAGCCGGCTGCTTTTCTCTTTGAAATACTATGGTTATTATACTACTTTTGCCCCGCCTTGTCAAGTGGTATCAGGCGAGGGATAGCAAAAGCCGACGCATCTCGCGATGATCTGCCACCCTATAGGTTGGCTCGGGGAGGTTAAGGTCGGGATAGCTGCCCGACTGGGCGGTATGGATATACACCGTTCGCATTCCCACAGAGGATGCACCGAGGATATCGTCACGCATGTCATTGCCGATATAGATGCTTTCCTCCGGGGTGATGCCAAGCCTTGCAAGGGCAATCGCAAACACCTCGGGCGAGGGCTTCTTCACCCCAAGGTCGGAGGATATTAGTATGCCGTCAAAGAGACCGTACAGTCCCGTCTGACGAAGCTCCTCCACCGTAAAGCAGGCCTGTGCATTCGAGAGAAGATATACCCTGCCGCATTTTTTAAGATCCGAAAGCATCTCCTCCACTCCGTCGAAGGTGGAAAGACGCACCATAGAAAGTCTGCGGAATTCCAGGGCAAGAGAGGGTGCGACCGAGCTATCGACGCCACGGTTCTTCAGCATATTCTCAAACACAGAAAGCAAATCTATCTCGTGATAGCCACCGCGGTATGCCGCCGAGCAGAGCTTGAGGTATTCCTCTCTTACCGATGCAGCCCTTTCCTCGCCGTCACCGAGCAGAAGGGCAACGCCCTCCCACAGCTCCTCGCGGCTCTCGTCTGTCCATATATCTATAAGCGTACCGTAAAGGTCAAATACAAAGTTCATTTTTTCCTCCAAAAAGCTTTATAGATACATTTTACTGAAAATAACAGAAAAAGTCAAGTCCCGTCGTTAATTCACGGATGATATATTGCGTCGTGACTTTATTTGTGATATAATAAAGATAGAAAATTTATGGAGGCAACCTATGAAATCAATATTCGTGTCCAGCACCTTCCGCGATATGCACTTTGAGAGAGACGTGCTTAACCGACGGGTGACGCCAAAAATAAACAGACTGCTCGCCCCGTATAATCAGTCAGTGAGGCTACTCGACCTTCGCTGGGGCGTTGATACCTCCGAGCTTAGCGAGGAGGAGGCATCCGAGCGAGTGCTGTCGGTATGTATGAATGCCATCGACAACTGCAAGCCATATATTATCGTGCTGCTGGGCGACAGATACGGATATATTCCCGACGGAAGTGACATCAGCGTAACGCATATGGAAATATTACGCGGAGTTATCAACAGCACGGGACAGGATCACGTATATATTTATATGCGTGAGGCCGACTACGGAAATATGTCCGAGGAGACGAGGGCTACCTTTGTTGAGCAGAGAGAGGACTCTGCCCGTCGACTTAAGGAGCTTAAGGACGAGCTTATAAGAGAAATGCCCGAGCGTTGCAGATGCTACACCTCGGTGTGGTCGGAGGAGGAGGGACGAATGATCTCGCCCGACTTTGAGAGCCTTGTTCTCGGTGATCTTGAAAGGGATCTGGTGAGCGAGGGAGATCTTGTTCGTTACAGAAGCGAGCTTGAAAAGCAGCTGTCGGAAAACGAAAGCAGCCTTGAAGAAAACCTCAGGTACGCCTATTATGACAAGGAGCAGATCGACTCTCTTATCGAAGAGGTGAGAACAGCCGAGCATCCCCTTGGAATTATCGGCTGCGGAGGATCGGGCAAGAGCGTATATATGTCGCTGCTCTGCTCTGCCCTGCGTAATGAGGGCGTGTGGGCCGAAATACTCTTCTGCGGCGACAACGCCTTCTCTGCATCGGTAAGAAATGCGGCAGAGGCCTTGCTATGCACTATGCACCGCGTGTGCGGGCTTGAATACGACTACGAGGGTGGGGCCACCCTCGGCTACGATCGGATAATAGAGCTGATCTCGGATATGCGAGATAAGATCGAGGAAAAATTCTACTTTATGCTCGACGGCGTGGAAAAATGCGACGAGGGTATGATGAGCTTTGTGCTCTGGTGCGAGAGCTTCCTTCGCGAAAGGGTGTGCATAGTATTCTCCTCCCGAATGACAGACGCACTGGAGAGACGGAGAAATTCGCTTATTCTTCGTCAGATATCCTACGACCGCGAGGACCAACGCAGGATGGCGGAGTGTATTCTCGACAAAAACGGCAAGAGCCTTAATCCCTCTCTCATTGAGGCAGTGCTGGATAAATCACACACACCCCTTCAGCTTCAGCTTAATATTGTAAAGCTTCTTAATCTTGAAGAGAGCGATTTTGACAGAATTCAGAAGCTGGGCGGCGGAATGGACGCCATAAACAGCTATCTAAGAGAGATCATTGAATCCTCTCAGGACAGAATAGACTATGCTATTCTTGAATATCTTGAGAAGCTTATTTCCGAGAGCGAAAATCCCGAATTTCAGGTATTTCTCATCGGTCTGCTTACCTTCTGCGAATACGGAGTCAGCGAGGAGGATATGCACGCCATCTTCGAGCTAATGGAGGTCGACTGGGTTGAGCTTGATTACCTGGACTTCTTAGAGCGTTTTTCCTTCTTTGTCAGAACCCGTGACAACGGCAGACTTGATATCTCTCACGACGTAGTACGCGACGCCCTTAAGACGATGTTCAAACAGGGTGACGGAGGCTTTATCTGTAATCTTATCTGCACCCATTTTATGAACAAGGAGCCGATGGATGCAATAGCTATCCGAACCTTCTTCGAGGCAGCCTTTGAGGGACGGCAGCTGAGGCTTATGGTAGAGTTTGCCACAGCGAACAGCACAAATCTGATGGCAGCCAATGGCGATATGCTTATTGCGGAGGAGATACGCAGCTGCGTCAGACGAATGTTCTTCAAGGACTACGGTGCCCTTATGATAAACAGCATCAAGGAATGTCGCACCATCAACGAAATAAGCAGTCTTCATTCAATGATCAGCACCTCGCTGCTGTCTATCAACGACTACCACCCCGACGAGATTATCGAGCGTATAGCTCGCACCGCAATAATTATCCCCCTTAACGTCAAGGCAATGGGAGATACCATAACCGAGATGGTCAAGATGTCCTGCATAAGATTTATGCAAACCCATCATCTGAGTCAGGAGAAAATAGACAGCTTTATCGCCTTCTGTGACAGTCGGAAGAATGGGGCAACCACCGAGCAGAGGCCGAAGGAAAAGGAAAGCCTCGAGACCTCCTACGAGCAGGAGATCGAACGCCTTCGTGCCGCAGAGAATACCGATAAGTATATCCATCTGATGAAGCTTTCCAACGCGGCGAAAAATATGAGTAGCCACACAAGGACGGCAGAGGACGCCGAGTATATCGCAAAAGAGCTTATCGGAATGATAGAGGGCGGCGAAATAGAGCTTGACGGTGATATGCACAGCATTTTACTCACCGACCTTTACACCACCCTGGCCAGAAGCTGCAAGGCAAGGAAAATGTGGGAAAGGGGAATAGAGGCGGATAAAAGGAGCCTTGAAATATACGAAAAAATATACGAAAGCAATCCAACCGCCGAGACATTTAGTATTTACCGCGGCAGAGTCTATAACGTTGCGAATATGATCGAGGCTCAAGCTATGGACGTTGGGGATGACGTCGAGCTTTGGCGTAATGCTGCGGAGTGGTACGGTCGGGTTTACGAGCTTGAGCGTATGGCGATATCCCACGGTCTGCCCGAGCGTCTGCTGGTACAGTCGGCGTCGGCAATTCTCAGCTACGGCAAGGCTCTCATCCACGCAGGTGAAGATGAGGTCGGACTTCAAAGAATACGCGAGGGTGCCACCATAATGGTCGGATCGGCAAAAAACAACGCGAATTTACATCTGTACGCAGTTACCTGTATCAACCTGCTCGACTGTGTCGTTCAGCTTATCAAGTATGGAAGGCAGAGGGCTGCAGAGGAGATCGCCTCAGACGTTTACGGCTATCTTGCGGTGCTCGTTAACTCTGATGACGACGAGATCAATGAGAAGATACAGAGAATCATCTTCGCCTTCTCAAATCACGCAATAGAAACAATAGAAATACTGCACGACAGGGGAGACGCCGCAGGACATAATACCTTGTCCGACATACTATTCAAGGTGTATGAGGTAATTCTGCCCGTATCACCCCACGAAATAAAAGCCAATATGATAAACACGAAGTGCAACCTGTGTGCATCGCTGTTCCTTGACTATGAGAACTACGCCGAGACCTACAGACACTATCGTGAGCTGTTTGATCTGGTGCTGTCCCGAGGACTTTGCGACGCTGATGAAAACGGCAAATTCAGCAACGCCGCCAACGCACGCCTTGCCGACGGATATATCAGATGCATAATATGTCTTGAGAGGCTTGGACGCGTCGAGGAGCTTCAGCGTCTGATTGACGAGGGCGATATGTGGGCAAGATTCTTCACCGACCATATTGAGCCCCTTCACGGCAACCTGCCCGGAGTGTTCTATAAGATCGCCGTAACGCTGCTTAATAAAAAGAGTCCGTCGGCGGTGATCTTCATCCTGAAGGCCTTCGCCGCTATTAAGGATGAGAGCTTTGACGCCGAGGCAAACAAAAAGACCGTGGACAAGATTCTCACTCTTATGGAGCAGCTTGCAGACGGAGTGAGCGGCGAGGAATAACCGTACTCAACCGAAGAGGCGAAGGCCTTTAGCATAACGAACCCAAAACAGAAAAATACCGAGGTACTGAAAAACAGCATCTCGGTATTTTTATTCGTATATTCCAAATTACGATATTTTACTATATTTCAGAAGAGCCTGTATCTCGCTCTTACCCGATACGTTAAGTGCCCTATACAGCGAGCTGGTATGCATCTTTACGGTGTTCTCCGAAATATGCAGCTCTGCAGCAATTTCCTTACGGCTCTTGCCGTCAAGAATACACTCAAGCACCTCGGTCTGTCGCTGTGACAGGTGGACTCCCTCGGGAAGATTTGCCAGCACACGCTCAAGCTTCTCGGCGTGAGAAAGGCTGTCTGCGACGATTATCACAGGCTTGCTCTCCGACGCGGGAACGTAGTCGTCAAGCAACCAGAAGATGAAGAAGAACACAAGCTCGCTCATCAGATAGGAAACCGAGAGAAATTCAAAATTCCAGGTTATAAGCTTCTCGACCAGCCACATTCCGATGTTGCCGAATACTACGGCAAGCATTAGACCCGCTACCTTGTGCGAGCCAACCCGCCTCGCCCTTATTGAATAGAATATAGTAGCTATCATAGCCACAAAATAAAGGATAATATGTGCTGTATAAACAGGGTGCAGCACGCCGTATTCCTTCACCAGCTTCGCCGCACCGTCAACGTAGGCGAGAACGACGCTCTTGTAGTAAAGGTCAATATACCCTGTGGTCAGAACCATTGAATACATAAGCACGGCAAATCCGATAAGCAGGCCGGTAACCCACCTTTTGTGTCTGACACCGCACAGCTTGGAGATGATCTTATACATACAAAGGATAAGAAAGACGTGCCCAAGATACGCCAGCTTGTTAGAGAAAAGTGCGAACTCTACGGTACGGGACAGCGAAAGCAAAAGATATCCCAGATTTACAACGCTGACGCAGATATACAAAAGGAACAGCCAGCCCTCCTGCCGCTTTTTTCGCGTGCCGAACCAATATATCGGAGGAAACAAAAGCGAAAGTCCAAAAATAATACTGTATGCGATTGTCATATTCCTTCCCTCCTGCTGTCATTTTTTATAAAAATATTATATCACATCACGACAAATAAATCAAGGTATTTTCAAATTAATGTAAATCCAGCCCCAAAATCGCAAGATATAGAGAAAAAAAGGCACCCCATCCGCGGTGCCTTTTTTATGTTGCTTTAATGTATATCTTAATAGGCTTTTATTTGTATCCGTCCGGGTGGCTCTTGTGCCAATTCCAAGCACTCTCGATTATCTCGTCAAGACTGTCGTGAGCAGGCCTCCAGCCGAGGATACTCTTTGCCTTCTCGCTGGATGCAACAAGCCTTGCAGGATCACCTGCACGCCTGGGGGTTTCTACCGCAGGAATGGGATGCCCCGTTACCCTTCTCGCCACCTCAATAACCTCTCTTACAGAGTATCCGACGCCGTTGCCAAGATTGAAAATATCACTCTTTCCGCCGTCAAGAAGATACCTTACGGCCAAGATGTGTGCGGCGGCAAGGTCGGTCACGTGGATATAATCACGTATGCAGGTGCCGTCAGGTGTGTCGTAATCGGTGCCGAAAATGGAGATAAACTCCCTCTTACCGTTTGGAACCTGGAGAACAAGGGGAATAAGATGGCTCTCGGGATTATGTGCCTCGCCGATATTGCCGCTCTCATCCGCTCCGCAGGCGTTGAAATATCTGAGAGAAACGAAGCTCATTCCGTGTGCCTCGGCAGTCCATCTGAACATCTTCTCCATAGCAAGCTTGGTCTCGCCGTAGGGATTGGTGGGACAGGTCCTGTCGGTCTCAAGGATAGGAATATTCTCGGGCTCGCCATAGGTGGCGGCGGTGGAGGAGAATACTATTCTCTTTACTCCGTTTGAGACCATAGCGTCAAGGAGAACCTTGGTGCCGTAGAGATTGTTTTCATAATACTTCAGCGGATCCTTCACGCTCTCGCCAACCAGAGAGAATGCAGCGAAATGTACGATGCAGTCAATGCTCTCGCTCTTGAAAAGCTTATCAAGGAAGGCAAAATCGCGTATATCGCCCTGATAAAATCTTGCTCCGTCGGGTACAGCACCGCGATAGCCCGTCACAAGACTGTCACAGATCACAACGTCATAGCCCGCCTTTATAAGCTCAAGGGCGGTGTGCGAGCCTATATATCCGGCACCGCCGGTAACTAAAATCGACATATTTTTTCTCCTTATCCTATAATGCCGTCCGCAATTTCTGCAACGTAAAAGGAGGCGTCGTATCCTATCTCGGAGCTGTAATGCTTCCCTACGTTAGCTATAAAGTCATCAACGCGATCTCTTTTCACGAGACTTACAGTGCATCCGCCGAAGCCCGCACCTGTCATGCGGGAGCCGATACATCCCTCCTGCATTCTGGCGGCGTCTACAAGCGTGTCAAGCTCCCTGCCCGTCACCTCGTAATCATATTTCAGAGAATCGTGAGACAGGTTCATCAAGCGGCCAAACTCTAACAGATCATTATTTCTCAAAGCTAGAACGCTTCTCGCGACTCGATCGCATTCGCTCGTCACGTGCCTTGCCCTTCTGTATACGGTATCTCCGAGAAGCTCCTTGTATTTTTCAACGTCGGAGGGCGTTGCCTCGGAAAGAGAGACGATGGGCAGCTTGGATTTAAGAATCCTGAGGGCCTCCTCTACCTCGCCGCGACGCTCGTTATACTTGCTCTCGCGGAGGTTATGAGGCTTGTTACAGTTTGAAAGCACCAGAACGTAATCCCCAAGCTCAAGAGGAATATGCTCGTACTCAAGGGTTGCACAGTTAATAAGAATTGCGTGATCCTTCTTGCCGTTTGCGGAAGCGAACTGATCCATTATACCGCAATTAACACCGCAGTAGTTGTTCTCTGCTCTCTGAGAAATTACGGCAAGAGCAACCTTATCAATAGGATTGTCGCCCATTCTGGCGAGGGCATAGGCGGTGGCAACCTCTATTGCCGCAGAGGAGGAGAGTCCACTGCCAAAGGGGACGGTGCAATCGTATAAAATATCACATCCGACCAGCTTATATCCCTCGCGAAGCATCTCGTCGGCAACGCCCGCCTGATAGCTGCCCCAAGGGAGCTGACGGTTATCACCCGTCCTCGCAAGGTCAATCTCTGCCCTCGCATCAATGGTGGTAGCGGCAATACGAAGAAGGTTCGTGCCGTTTCTTCTCACTGCCACGCGACATTTAAGCGACAGGGCAGCGGGCAGAACTCTGCCACCGCAGTAATCAATATGCTCACCGATAAGGTTAACCCTGCCCGCCGCGGAATAAATCGCCTCGGGAGCGTAACCAAACATCTCGGTGAATTTAAGATCAAGGTTAATCATTTGAAAATCTACCCCTTAATTTCGTTAATAAAGTATGGTCGGCTATACGCCGTATTCCCCATCTCATCCACCAGGGTGACGCGAATATACTGATGCTCGTTCACGCCCTGGCTCGCAAGCTCCAGATACCAATTTATATCGATGTTTGCCTCTGAAAGTAAACTATCGTTTGCTTTTTGAGTAAAAAGCAGCCTTGTGTCGGTTGAAACACCGATAAACTTAACCGGAGATGACGACACGCTTACAACGCCGTTTTCAATCGAAAGCTCCTTGATTTGGGGGCCTGTGGAGCAATAGAAATCACCCCGCCTAAGAGCCGAAAAAACGGTAGAATAATCAAGGCTCTCTGCCTTTACCATAACGAATCCGCCAAAGCAATCACACAGCTTGTGTGAGTCATCGGTCGCAAGCGGAAGCACCCTTTTACCTGCCCGTAAAAGATCGTCAAGCGGCTTATCCGAATCAACGTATCCATTCCTTGCACAGGCGGTATTATACAGCTCCACTCCCCACAGTCCTTCAAGGTCTATATAATCCGAATAATCCTGAAGCGACCAGACGGGATGGTTGTAGGACACAAGGCAGCCCTCCTCATTCGCAAGCCTGATAGCCTCATTTACCGAGTCGATAGAATACTCGCGGAAAAGACCGCAGCTGTCCTGCTCGGGAGTAATGTAATCAAAGGACTGGGGAACCCACATTTTTGATCTGTCGAAGGATCTGAAGCAGCTTTTCATCTCCTCGGGTGAATAGATGTTCAGATGATAGGTCTTAGTAAAGTGAAAATCGCAGTCGCATCTCTGATTTACGCTTATTTCGGTGGAGGTCAGGGCAAGGAAATCCCCGTCGGTAAGCTCCGGATGAGGAACCATAATCTCGTGGTCGGTAAATGCCACGATGGAATATCCCTGCTCCATATAGATACGCTTTATCTCCTCCGGCGTCATCTCACCGTCGGAAACGGTTGTATGAATGTGGAGATTTGCCTTATAAAACCTGCCCTTATCGGGTAAAAGATGCTTCTTCATATGCCCTGCCTCGCATTTTTATTTTTTGTCAAATCCAAACAGTCTTCTAAAGAAATTAACTATTGCTCTCCATAGATAGAAGACGAAGCATATGCTTTTTCATAATTCTGACTCCTTTTTATTTTCCTAAAACAACGATCTCATTAATGCTGCCGCCGTCGGGAAGATTAAAGCCGATCTTCACGCTGTCGGCCTCAACGGTCTTAAGAAATTCAATATTAAAACAGCTTAGGGGATAAATAAACTCGGTTTCATCATTTACATAGAAATCAGAGCAGAACTGCGGATAGTAAACTATATTACCGTTACCGAAATCGATATACTCTATTTCGGGAATATAGCTATCATAATAGGCACTGTTATAAACGATGACACCGGCAATTTCATAGCTGCCGCCAAGGTCTATTTCAATATAAGACTCGCCCTTACCGAGTATGACCTCCCTATCCCTTGAATCAAGGTTGTAGCAGTCAACGATATAGCTGTCGGTTAAGGCAGAGGCGTTCTGAACGTTGTTAGCCGTAACCGATGCCCCCGCCGCAACGTTATAAAAACCGCTGATGCGTCCCGGCAAATTTATGACCGAATAGCTTGGACCGTTGAAGAAGGGGGTGCCGTTCTCGTCAAAATAAACGTAGTCTACGGCGAAGTAACGGGGGGTGTAATACTTGGAATTCCAGCCCCTGTTCTGATGGGCGTGGTAGCCTACCATAAGCTGATCGCCAACGTAGAAGAAGCTGTGATGTCCCGTACCCGAGGCATAGCCCTCCCACTGATTGAAGATCAGCTCCTCCTCATCAGGTGTGCCAGGGAAGCCCATAAGAAGATTTGTCCACAGCTCGCCCTCGCGATAGGGCTTTACGAAATTGCCGAGAGGACTGTCCGAGACGGCGTAGCAGATATTGTAATACTTGTTCCAGCAGCCGTTTGTCGAATAGGTAAGGTAATACCTGCCCTCGCTCTTTATCATAAAGGGGGCCTCGGCAATCTTTACCTTATTATCACGGTACATCTCCCACTCGAGAATCTGCTCCTCACTCTCGGAGTCAACAGTACCCGGGATCACCAATTCCTTATAGGTTGACCAATCGGCCTCGTAGGGTGAGATAAGCTCCACTCCCACAATATGCTGCGTTTCGTCGGTAACGGTAAAATACATATACATTCTGCCGTCGTCATCGCAAAAGACGGTGGCGTCAAGGCTACGCTCAAAATAGTCGGAATTATGTAAGAGGGGTGCATCAAGACCGTTGACATCGTCGTTTACAACAGGTCTGTACGGTCCCGTAGGACAGTCTGCCATAACCACGCTGCACATACGATTTCGGCTAGCATCCTTCGCACTGTAGTAGAGGTAATACACCCCGTCAAAGCAGTACATCTCCGCAGCGAAGATCAATGCATCGTCCCTATTCTCCCATCCATCGTAAATCGTAGGATCGTAAATGTCGGGATAGTGCTTAAAGCTATGAAAATCGGTAGTAACGTAGCAATCCACGGTGTCGGGATTGCGTTCGCTGGTGCCGACGATATAGTAGGTATCATTCTCCACGAAAATATGCGGATCTGGAATAGGAACCTTGTCAAGCTCGTTCATATACCAAAGAGAGCTATTGTAGTCAAACCTCTCACCGTCGTATTTTGAGGCAAGGTCGATATAGTCCTCACCCTCTACGAGACAGTTCTTCTCTCCCCCTCCGTCTCCCGAGCCATTATTATCGGGGGGAGTGCAGGATATAGCCACAAGCAAGCAAAAGGAGAGAATTAAAAGTAAAAGTATTCTTCTCATTTTATCTCACAATAATTTCCTTAATAGTAGCGGGGTCCACCTTGGGATTATGCTCGTCATCAAGAAGGCCGTTTACCTCCTGCTGAACGTCGGTAAGCTGAGTATAGCAGAAGCCCTGGAAATGTGAGCCGTAAATTCCATCAACCAGCTCTCCGAGTCTTGCGAAGAACTCCTCGTCACTCTTGGCGGCCGAGTTGTAGCCCCAATTACCATTGAACTGATCCCTCTCAAACATAATTCCGCCGAACTCAGTCAAAAGAACGGGCTGGCCCATATATTCGTTGCCGTTGGCAAGTATTCGTCTGAAGGTCTGGAAGCCTGTGCCATAGGTAAGCTCGTTATATCTGCTTTGAAGCTCCTTGCCAAGACTTGCATAATCGTGGATAGCAAGTATATCGCTGTCGGAAAGGTTCTCCCAGCCGTCGTTAGTGGAAACAAGTCTTGATTTATCAAGCGACTTCGTCAGGTGATAAAGCGATCTTGCGAAGCTTTGCTGCTCGGGGCTGGTAAGTGCCTTCCTGATTCCCCAGGACTCGTTTACGGGGACGTAGGTGATGACCGAGGAGAATTTTCTTGCGGTATTGACGATCTCCTGCCACTCGCGGGTGACGTAAGAGATCTCGTCAGAGTTGAAATTGTAGGACGAGGGCATCTCGCACCAGGTGAGAAGGCCAAGCTCGTCAGCAAGATAGTAGTAATAGGGATCCTCGAATTTCTGATGCTTTCTGGCACCGTTGAAGCCCATAGCAACGGTAAGCTCGATGTCTCTTCTTATATCATCAACGGAGGGAGCTGTAAGTCCGGAGGATCTCCAATAGCCCTGGTCAAGGATCAGACGCTGATACAAGGGCTTGTTGTTAAGAAGGATGCATCCGTCGGAAACAGAGATCTTACGCATACCAAATCTTGTGTGAACGGTATCAAGAATAGCTCCGTCTCTGTAAAGGCAGAGGTCAACGTAGAAGAGGTTAGGATGCTCGGGTGCCCAATAGGTCACCTCGTCAACAAAGTTTGCCTCCATAAGATTGACGGTATAACGGGTGTATTTTCCGTCAGGAGTAAGCATCTGACGCTTCACGAGCTTGCCGTCATAGCTCACCTTGATCTCAATAAGGTCGGCGAGAGCCGAGCGAAGCTTTATCTCTCCGCCAAAGGAATTGGTATCGATATCGGGAGTAATGGAGAAATCCTCAATGGAGTCGGCACCAACGAAATCGAGCCAAACGCTCTGCCATATGCCGCTGTTGGGAATATACCAGCAGCTGAAGGGATCGTTAAGCCAGGACTGCTTTCCCCTGGGAATAGTAGGATCCAGAGGATCATAGCACTTAACCACGATAATGTTCTCGCCGGGCTTCACACATTTCGTAATATCAAGGGTAAACGGAGCAAATCCGCCCTGATGAGAGCCGACGTATATGCCATTCACCCATACGGTAGTGATATAGTCGCTGGCATTGAAGCCGAGAATAATCTGGCCAAGCGATGCCTCATACTCAAAGCTTCTTCTGTACCAAAGGGTATCGTGATGCTCCTTCTCTCCGATCCCGCTGTCGGGATACTGATATGTAAAGGGAACGTTTATTTTCCTCGCAAGCTTGATATTGCCGTTGTGCAGGCCTCTTGCCTCACCGTCGTGACTATCGTCAAACTCAAATTCCCAATTTCCGTTGAGTGACATCCAATTATCTCTTCTGAAGTGAGGTCTCGGATATTCATTTCTGATTTTAAGCATAAAAAACTCCTTGCTTTTATGATTTTTACATAAGAAAATACATTTTCTTAATGTCCTTTATTATATAAAAATCCTTCGGGCCTGCCACCCGCACGCGTGGTGCGGGTGGCGGGGGAACAAGGCCCCATTGCCCAATTAAGATTTATTCAACTGCTTTTGCCAGCTGGGACGCATCGTACATATCGCTGGATACGCCGCTAACGTAAGAATTCAGCTTAAGGATGGTGGACGCGTCGTTTACGGTCCAGACCTCAAGGAGAATACCGTTTGCCTTAAGGAGATCGCAAACCTCCTGATTAGCAAGGCTGTGCCAGAGATCGAATACAACAACGTTCTCGCCGGTCATAAGATTTTCCTTAGCGAAGGGAAGATTGTTCGCCTCGATCTTTGCAGCGTTGGTGTCGGTGATAACCCAGACGATCCTCGCACCCTTATCAATAGATGCAATCTTCGCAAGTGCCTCACCCGAGAAGCTGAGCCAGGAAACGCTGTCAAGCATACCTGCATCGGATACGATATTAACGAGGAGCTCTGCCTCCTCTACGGAGATGCTGCCCTTTATTTCAATGTAGGGGTGAAGCTCCAGCTCCTTACAGAGTGCAATAAACTCTGCAAAGGTAGGAATCTTCTCTCCTCTGTACGCACTGAAATCATTTACAGTATCATTGTCGTCATAGGAGAAGTCGTACTGTAAAAGCTGCTCATATGTAAAGGAGCTGAGTGCTCCGCTACCGTTGGAGGTACGGTCGATAGTATCATCGTGAAGGAGAACGGGAATGCCATCCTTAGTAAACTGAACGTCACATTCTACGTACTTGAAGCCCTGTTCCTTCGACTCTCTGTATGCAGAGAGCGTGTTCTCGGGGGCCTTGTACCAGCCGCGATGATTAATGCCGATCACGTTCTCATTAAGGGTGATAAGCTCATCAACAACGCCTTCTACTTCACCTATGATCTGCTGTACGTTGGCTGCGTTAATGATTCCCTTATTCTGATTGGTTGCCATAATAGCGACGTAGTGTGCAGCATTGTGGAGGCGTCCGACAATACCGCCGATGTTAACGCTTGTTCCGGTAACACTTCCGTTGTTCACACAGCCGGTAACCTCGCCGTGAGTTTTACCAACTATACCGCCAAGGTCGCCGGGAGCACTTACAGAGCCGTTATTGACGCAATTGGTGATCGTACCGTACGTGTCACCTACGATACCGCCACAGCCCCATCCGGAGCTTAGGTTACCGTTATTTACGCAATCCATAACCAAAACCGTTGCTGCCGCTTCTGACAATCCCAGAATACCGCCGTTACCTGTGGAGGATGCTGTAATATCGCCAAAGTTTATACAATCGGAAATTACGACCGAGCCTTCTTTGATATATCCGACGATGCCGCCGAGTGCCCAGGTTCCTTTTACGTCGCCGTAATTTACGCAATTATTGATAGGCTTGATTGCCTCGCCGACGATACCGCCCGCCTTGCCTCTCGCATTAATAGTTCCGTAATTGTAGCAATCGGTTATTGAGCCTGTATTCTTGGTCGTACCTGCAATACCGCCTACAACGTCGTTGCCTAAGCTTGTAATATTACCGTAGTTTACACAGGAGATAATATTATGTCCGCCCGAGCCGGCGATACCACCGATAATCCAGCTGGTACCTGTAACGTCACCGTAGTTTACGCAATTTATTACCGTAGACGCCTGGTTCTCTGCATTTCCTACGATACCGCCCAGGGTATTCTCTCCCCTTACAGTAACGTAGCTGGTAAGATTCTCAAGGCTTCCGCCGTATGCAACGTATCCCACGATACCGCCGACGGTACCAGCACCGTTTATATTACCGTAAACCGAAAGATCCTTCACCCAGCCTGCCTCAACGGTGCCGAAGAGCGAGCCGGAGTTATTAAGGCCTCTTATGGTACAGTGGTTACCGTCGAGGAAGCCGAAGAAGCCCTTTCTGTCATTCCAACCGGGATAAGAGCCGATACAGATATCGTGACCGCCGAGGTCAATGCTCTGAGTAAGCTTGAAATACTTACCCGAGAAGTTAGGTGTCTTTGCTGCTGCAGAGTTTACAACATCACGAATATATGCAAGGTCTGCTCCGCTCTCTATAAGGAAGGGATCCTGCTCGGTACCCGAGCCCTTGAGCGAGCTGCTTACCGACGTGCCGTCCCAAACCGCGACGGTAGAATAATAAACCGTTCTGTCAAGAGATGCGTGACGGGAGTCGATAATGATCTTATCATATTCTGCAACGTAGCCGTCTACCGCGGGAGCGATAATTTCACACATATAGTCAGAGCCAACCCTGGTATATGTTACGCTCAGAGTCTCGCCCGCGTGGGTGAGGTTTGTTGTCGTAGCGTAAACGCCCACCTCAACCGAAGATGACAGGCTGTCGCCCGCCCAGAGCTTGATTATCAGCTGGCCGCCGTTGGCCTCGATGCTTACCTTAGTGATTCCGCTTACGTTGACCTCGTCAGCCTTTGCCATCTGAGCAAGCATTGTCACGCCGAGAACCGTGCCCTCGTTTGCGGAGGAGTAAACTCCCTCGTATACGTTCCAGCCCAAATCAAGTCTGATGTCACCGTAGCGGCCCATAATCAGATCGTGAAGAGTGAGATAATCTGCCGTAAGGCTGTAATCGTCTGCATCGGTAGTCCAGAATCTGTCTCCGCCGAAGAAGTAAGAGCCGACGAAGTAGTTACCGTTGTTATAGTATTTCTCAAGAAGCTGCTGAAGCTCCTTAGCAACAGGATCCTCGGTTGCAGATGCAATTCTCTTATAACCGCACTCGCAGGAGTATTCCATAAATCCGTCAGAGTTAAGAACGCCTCCGTCGAATACGTGGGGCTGCTCGTTTATTACGTAACCGCAATCGCATACCTTATGGTGATTCTTCTCGTCATAAGCATCCTTAAAATCGTGAGAAGGAGCGTTGAAGCAATCGGTAAGGTCGAGAACGAACTGGTTCTGCTCCTTATAATACTTGCCGGTATCGGTGGATATCCACTCAACCTCCATCTTCGAGCCATCCTCGGAGAAGTAAAGCATACATACCATTCCGACTCCGTCCTTCTGAGGATCCATCCACTGTGCGTCAATTACCATCTGGTTTACGACGTTACCGTGAACGCCCTCGGTCTGAAGGAGTATAACGTCCTCAAAGGGAGTATGTCCGCTCATAACGAGGAAGATGTTGGGATGAAGTGAAACGAACTTTTCCCAGATCTGCTGGCCGTTATTATAGCCTCTTCCGATATTATCTCCCACGCTTGTATCGACGTCATTCGGAGCGGCCATACCACCGCTTGAGGGAGTGTTATCATAATTAAGGTGACCGCCGTCGAAGCCCTGATAGCCGTGAGTCGTTACGATTACTCTGTGATCAGGATGAGCAAGAACGATCTCGTTGGCCCAGGCAAGCATTTCATCACCTGCACCAAAGTCCAACGTCAGGAACAGATAATCGGTTGAACCAACCGTAAACAGCTTGTAGGAGTTTCTGATATCTCCCTCGGCAATAAAGCCGTCGAACTGGCTCATATAGGTTTCATTCGCAAAATACTTAAGGAAATACTTAGACTCGTCGTGGTTACCGCGAACGAGAGAATAAGGAATTACTCCGTCAAGCTTGGATATATACTGCTGAGCCTTTATCCACTCCTGCTCTTTATTGGCGGTATTCCAGTCCTCCGTTATATCACCGAGACCGAATACGTGAGCTATCTTCTTTGAATCCTTATTTGCAATGATCCAATCGTAGATACCGTCCATTTTCTCGGTGGTGTATTTAGACATCCACTGTGTATCACCTACTACAGCGAAGGAATATGCGTAGTCAAGAGAAGGCTCGTGGCTGTCAAGCCATTCCTTAGGAATGGTATATCCGTTGCCCGAGAGGTCCTCAATATCCTTGCCGCCGCTGTTCTCATCAAGAAGGTAGCTGAGAAGAAGGTCGTCTGCATAAAGGTTGGTGCCGTGGATAGAGGAATATGCAATTTCAGAGGCACTTCTTACGTCGGAGTAGGCAGAAACAGATCTGATCTGTCCTCTGAAGAACACAGCATTGTTGCTTCTGTTATCGCCGCCGACAACGAACTGATACCTGGTGATATCGGGAGCGATGTCAATATCCATCTCTACCGTCTGCTTAAGCTCGCCGTTAAGATAGAGATGCACGCCGCGGTTCTCGTAGTCAACAACGAGGGCGATATGTACGAAATCGTTGGATCTTGCGTCAACCCTATCAAATCTATAATCCTTAACGTTACCTGCCGCATCAGAGAAATAGAATCTGGGCACGCCGTTCTCATAGATCTCAAAGAGCCAGTCCTGTCTTATGCCAATATAGTTGCCGAATACTACGCCTGCTCTGCCCGAAACGCTGGGGCTGACCTGAATCTCAGCCTCGAGAGTCAGAGGTGTTTTCGCAAGCTTGTCGGATATTCTGTAATGAGTAGACTGAAGGAAGGTAAGGCCGTTATCCTTTGCTGCGGGAATATTCTCGGTTGCCTGACGTCCGCAGTCGGCACAGGTAAAGGTTCTGATACCGATGCTGCTGTCACCCGCGGGAAGCGTTTCAACGCCACCGTCAAAGCTGTGAGCCGTAACGTCACTTCTGTCACCGCAGGAGCACTCAAGCCAATGGTGTGTCTCGTCGCTGGAGCTGATGCTATACTCGTGCTCGGTGTGGTCGGGATCAAGCTTATTTATCTTCTCGGTCTTCTCATATTTACAAGCCGAGCAGGTAAAGGTCTTGACGCCCTCGCTGTCTACTGTGGGCTGAGTGGTGATAACACCACCGTCAAAGGTGTGAGCTACCCTTTCATCCGCCTCGCCACACTCGCACTCGTTCCAATGATAGCTATCATCGTAATTGAGGGTGGTGTAGGAGTGAACGTGTCCCTGCTCCAGCTTGTCAATGCTCTCGGTTCTCTTACCGCGACAAACCGTACAGGTGAAGGTTCTCTCGCCCTCGCTCTCGGTGGTGGGCTTTACCGTAACGACCCCCTTGTTCCAGGAGTGCTCGGCAACGTCTGCCTTCTCACCGCACTCACATTCATACCAATGATTCATTTCATCGTATGAATAGCTGCCCGAAAATTCGTGCTTATGAAACAGATTGCAGGATGAGCAAACTGCCATAGCAAGAATTAATACCAATACTAAAAGACTGTATTTCATAACAAGTCCTCCTATTTTTTTTAAGCAAATGAAGGAAGCCTGACGGCACGGGACAAGTCCCGACCGCCATTATTCGCCCTCGTTTGCTATTTTTATCTTACTGATAAATGCGATAAATCTATCGCCAAGATACCTCTGCCCTGCCGCGTCGAAATGCCAGTCGTCGTGCTGAGTAAGGGGCATGCAGTCAACGTAGCCTACGTTAACAAGCTCGCCCGCCACCTCTGTCATAGCAGCACGCACCGTCTCCTGAAATTCGGGAGCGGGACTGTTGTCGGTATTCCATTTAGGCAGGCCACAGACGAAGGGGACGTCCGAGCAATCGTATCCGACCGTCTCGCCGAGCATCTCTCTTACGTCAAGAATAAGCGTTTTATACAGCTCCTTATAGGCGGACGACATTTCGTGGGTGAACATCTCTGCCTCACCCTGCATCCACCATACTCCCCTGATAATCGGAGTATAGCCATCCTTAATAAGAAGCGAAAGTCCGTTCTTTACCGTCTTTACAAAGCGGTTATACATATTGCCGATAAGTCGGTTTGCCGAGAGATCAACGCTATGCCTTCTTATATACGTGGGAGGAGTCCAGGTGCCCTGCTCAAGAGAAATCTCGTACTGAGTATCGGGATAGATATGAACAGCTCCCCAGGCACACTTGATAATTGCACTCATACGCCCGCTATCGTTTACTGCGGGGGCAATTCCTATCTCGGCACCCGAGTGCTCGGGCGACACGCCCATACCGAGTCTTACCGGCTCAAATCCTTCATCAAGGGAGCTGCCGTCCCATCTCTCCTGCAAGCCGTAGTACAATACGTTGTTAAATCCGTCGGAATATCTTTTATCAGATTTTAAAACCAGGTCTGCGGTGTCCATTCCAAATCCGACGGCGTTGGACTGGCCTATTATAAAATAAACGTCAATTATCTTGTTTTTCATAATCGCTTTCGGTCAGCCTTATGCAAGCGGGAGCGGTATGCCCCCGCCTGCACGATGTGATTTTATTCTGCGTAAACCAAGTAGGATTCACCGCCGCCTACTACGTCGCCAACGTTCTTGCCACCGGAGGTGACGGTTCCGTAGCTGTAGCAGTCATTGGTTGCCTTGTTGATAAGTCCGAATGCACCGCCGACGTAATCGGTTCCGCTGATGCTACCGTAGTTTACACAATCGGAGCGAGTACCCTTGGCATCATTAGCAGAGCCGCCGATACCGCCGACGTAGCCGCTACCCGAGCTTGATACGTTACCGAAGTTTACGCATCCGCTGATATTACCCTTGGCAAAGCCCGCAATACCGCCGATCTGATAGCTGGTAGCCTTGATAGTACCGTAGTTAACGCAGTTCATAACCGAGGACGCCGCACTGTTTTCAAGCCAACCGACTATTCCGGCAGCCTGCTGAATGCCGGTAACGTTTACGTAGTTAGTGACGTTCTCAACAGTGGCATTGGAAATATAGGACACAAGACCTGCAACACCCTTCTTCTCGGAGGTGGTAACCTGACCGTAAAGGCTCAGACTCTTGATATATCCGTCCTTAAGTATTCCGAAGAGAGACTGACTGCCTTTTATACCCTTGATAGCGTGATGATCGCCATCAAAGTAACCGTGAAAGGCCTTCTCTGCCGAATAGGAGCCGATAAGCAGCTCGTGTCCGCCAAGGTCAATGGATTTCGTCATTCTGAAATAAACGCCCTTGAAGTTGGCTGTAGAGGCGGACGCATCGTTAACCACCTTCGCAATATATGCAAGGTCTGCACCGCTGCCGATAAGGTAAGGATCCTCCTTGGTGCCTGAGCCATTAAGGCTCTCGCTTACGCTCTTGCCGTCCCATACGTCGATCTCGGAATAGTGAACCGTCGCCTCGAGGCTGCCGCTCTTTACGCTGAGAATAAGATACTCATACTCGGGTACAAGGCCGGAGATCTCGGGAAGAGTAAATCTGCACAGACCGTCAGAGCCTGCCGCAGCATATTTTACACCGAGCGAGCTGCCGTCACAGTTGATGAGAGTGGCGGTTGCATAGCGTCCTGCTGATGTCTCCACCGCTACGCTATCCCCTGCCCAGAGTCTGATAAGGAGAAGCGAGCCGTCCTGCTCAACGGTTGCCTTGGTAATATCCGAGGGTGCCGCATCCTTCGTAAGAGTCATAAGCATATAAACGCCCTTCAGAACATCGGCATTTGCAGAGGAGTAAACGCCGTTATAGACGCTCCAGCCCAGGTCAAGCCTGAGATTGCCCTGCTTACCCATCAGAAGATCGTAAAGCGTAACATAACCGTCGGTCAGGGTGTATCCGTCGTCATCGGCACCGAAGAATCCCGTACCGTCGAAGAAGGTCGTTGTCTTCACTCCGCCAATAAGAGTACTGATATAATACCTTCCGCCATTGTAATATCCGCCAAGCAGAGTCTGCAGCTCAAGTGCAACAGGGTCCTCGGACACCGAGGTGATCTTCTTATATCCGCAGGCACAGGTGTATTCCATCAGACCGTCAGGATTGAGCACGCCGCCGTCAAGCTCATGGGCAGACTCTTTATGAATATATCCGCACTCGCACTTAAGGTAATGACAGCTCTCGTTATAGAAGGTCGAGAAGCTATGAGGCGTACCAGTCAGACAATCGGTAAAATCAATAGAGAACTGATTCTGCTCCTTATAATACTTACCGTTATCGGTACAGATCCACTCAACCTCCATCTCGGTTCCATCCTCGGAGAAGTAAAGCATACAAACCATACCTGTGCCATCCTTCTGAGGATCCATCCACTGAGGGTCGATAAGCATCTGAGTTACGGTGTTGCCGTGAATACCCTCCGACTGAAGAACGAATACGTCCTCAAGAGGAGTGTGGCCGCTCATAACAAGGAAGATGTTGGGATGAAGCGAAACGAGATTCTCCCAGATCTGCTGACCGTTGTTATACCCTCTGTTATTGTTACCAACGCTGGTATCAACGTCGGTATTAATAGTGATGTTACCGCTGCTGGGTACGTTGTCGGAATTAAGATGTCCGCCGTCGTATCCGTGATATGCGTGGGTCGTGATAATTACTCTGTGATCCGGGTGAGAGGCAACAACCTCGTTTGCCCAGGCAAGCATCTCGTCGCTAGCACCGTAATCAAGAGTCAGGAAGAGATAGTTTACAGAGCCGACGGTAAACTCTCTATAGGAGTTTCTGATATCGCCCTCAATCATAAATCCGTCGAACTGGCTCATATAATCATCAGTTGCAAAATATTTCAGGAAATACTTGGACTCGTCGTGATTTCCGCGAATGAGAGAATAAGGAATAACGCCGTCAAGCTTTGAGATATACTCATAGGCTCTGATCCACTCATTCTCCTTATCTGCGGTGTTCCAGGCGTCGGTAATGTCACCGAGGCCGAAGACGTGAGCTATCTTCTTCGCATCCTTGTTAGCAAGGATCCAATCGTAAAGTGCCTCCATCTTCTCGGGCTTATATCTTGAGAGCCACTGGGTATCGCCGACTACTGCGAAGGAATATGCGTAGTCAATCGAGGGCTCGTGGCTGTCAAGCCATTCCTGCTGAATAATATATCCGTTTCCCGAGAGGTCGTTAATATCCTTGCCGCCGCTATTCTTATTAAGGAGGTAGGATAGGATAAGATCGTCTGCGTAAAGATTGGTTCCGTGCTCTGCCGAATGAGCGATCTCATCAGCGGTTCTGACGTCGGAATATGCAGAAACAGAGCGGATCTGTCCCTTGAAGTAATTACCGTTATTGCTTCTGTTATCACCGCCGAGAACAAACTGATATCTGGTGACGTCGGAGGCGAGGTCAAACTCGCATCTCAGCACTTCGGCGACCTCACCGTTAAGATAGAAGGATATCATTCCCTCCTCGAAGTCGAAGGTAAGTGCGATATGCACGAAATCGCCTGTTCTGACGTCGACGTTGGTAAATCTCAGGTCTCTCACGTTACCGGCCTTGTCCGAATAATAGAATCTCGGAACACCGTTCTCGTATATTTCAAGCAGATAGTCCTGACGGATGCCGTAATAGTTGCCGAATATGGCACCTGCCCTGCCTGAGTGAGAGGGATCAACGCAGATCTCCGCCTCAATTGTCAGAGGTGCTGCGTGAAGCTTGTCAGACAGTCTGTAATGAGTGGACTGAAGGAAGGAAAGTCCGTTTTCTATGTTGCTGGGGATATTTTCGGTATACTTATGTCCGCACTCGGTACAGCTGAAGGTTCTGATGCCTGTATCATACTCACCCGCGGGGGTGGTTATCTCACCCTCGTCCCAGGTGTGCTCGGAGGTCTTGCCCTCCTCACCGCAGATGCAGACAAGCTTATGACGGTAGCCGTCAATCGCCTCTGCCGAAAACTCGTGCGTATGGCTCTCGGCAAGCCTTTCAACAGGCTCCACCTTCTTGTAAGAGCAAACCGTACATACGTACGCCATCTGTCCCTCCCTCTCGGTGGTGGGGAACAGAATTATTTTGCCCTCGCCGAAGGTGTGCTCCTCATAGCCATCCTTTTCCTTACACTCGCACTGGTGCCAATGATGCGTCTCATCCGAGGAGAAACCGTCGGCAAAGCTGTGGGTATGCTCAGGAGTGCAGGCACACAGCAGTACAAGTATAAGGAATATTGCTAATGCTAATAATCTGTATTTCATTATAATTCCTCTTGCGGTTTATTTTTTAATCAGGCCCTCGCCGGTAACCTTATGAGTTGCATTCCAGGAGCCGTTAAGGAGATCGCACCATCCACTCTCAAACCAACCGCGAGCGGTGAAGTCAATAGACTCGACTCCTGCACTGACGCCGATGGATTCGTAAGGAATAAATATTTCAATAGCGGAGGTATATCCGTCTGCCGTCTCGGTAACCTTGGAATACGAGAATGCATTTCCCTTAACCTTCTGACGGTTGTTAGCGAAGAACATAAACTGATCTGCCTCGCCGCTGTTTCCGTTAAAGTGGAACTCAATGTTCATAAAGGTGTACCAGTCTCCGTTATTTACTACGGTCACATAGGGTGACTTGGTATGATTGATGGTAACGCCGAATACGACACCGCCATCCGTCAGAGTACCGATGATACTAACATTTGCACCGTTTCCGTTGGCAGAGATAACGTTAGACTTAACGCTTTCTGTATAAATGCTCTCGTCAAATACGCCGTCAAGGGTAAGTCCGTTAGCAAGGCTGATAGGCTTCGCCACGATGATACCGTCGGAATTTACATATCCCGTGTTACATACATCATGATGAACGATGGCCAGCCAACCGAAGTTGTTACCGTTGGCACAGAGCATAAGCTGATTTGTCTCGGGAACGTTCTCAACACAAAGCTCGATGGTGGTAACAAGCTTGCCGTCCACCTCCTCGGTCTTGGACGCACCGTAGGTAATGTTGTTGGAGTAGGTGGGCTCGCCCTCATAGAATACTACGGTATAGGATTCGCCGTTAAGCCTGAATTCAACGTTGTCGTTACGCCACCAGGTGCTGTCGCGTTCGCTCCATTCGCCGTGAACTACCTCAAATGCGATGTAGAAATTGCCGTTCTTTACCATACCTACGGTCTTTGCAGATATGACGCCGTTATCGGCGGTAATAATGTCACCCACGTATTCGCCCTCAGAGATAATGCAATCAAGCATTACCCCGTCGATGCTGAAGGGAGCAACGGTGACGGATACTCTCTTTTCCTTGCCTGCACATTCAATAAGAATTGATGTCTCTCCTACTTTATTAGCTCTGATATAACCATTATCATCAATGGTCGCAACAGAGGGATCCTCGGATGTGAATTTTACAAGATAATCCACGTCAACCGATTTTCCGACCTCTAATTTATGCTCGCTCATAACCTCGGAGAAGCTGATGGTGATACTGTCATCTGCAATAATCTCAAGGCTGTTCTCGTCATCGCGATTTTCTGCGGGAACACCGTTTGCCGAATTGACACCCGCGTTAACTATCTTCAGAAGAGCCGCGGTGTCCGCTCCCTCCTTATACAGCTCCTCGCTGCAAAGCCTTGCAAGACTGTCGCAGACGAATCTTGAGGAGTAGGAGTAGGTTCCGTATTCGTTCTTTACGTATGCTATTGCAGTAAAGGAGGTGTTGAGATCCTCGTAGGAAATCTCGGTAATCTTACAGCTGAAATAGATATCCGAGTACTGCTCGTCTATCTTCTCAAGCTTAACCTCTGCGGGAAGGTTCTTGTATTCCACGCCCTTCTCGTCAAGAGCGTTGACATAATCGCCAAAGATAGAATTTTCATCAAGAAGTGCGGTAGGAGCTACGATAAAGCCGTACTGATTACCGCTCTTACTGTTATAGCTTGAGAGATTTGCCGAAAATTCAAGGCCCATCTCACCGAGGAGAGGTCTGATATCCTTATTGATGCTTACTCTCTCGCCGAATGCGGTTTCATCATTTGCTTCAAATTCGCCGAGCATCTCAACGAACTGCTCACCAAGATAAAGCTGTCCCTTCGCATCGAAGTGCCAGTCATCGTGCTGGTTAAGGGGCATACAGTCAACGTAGCCCACGTTTGCAAGCTCGCCTGCGACGGTTTTCATCGCCGTTCTTACCATTCCCTGATATACAGGCTCGGAGCTATTCTTGGTATTCCATTTAGGAAGACCGCAGATAAAGGGAACGTTCGAGCAATCATAGCCGCTCTCACGACTGAGAGTATTTCTAATGTCGTTAATAAGAGTCTTATAAAGCTCTCTGTATTTCGAAGCCATTTCAAGAGTAAACATCTCTGCCTCGCCCTGCATCCACCATACACCCTTGATAACCGGGGTATAACCGTCCTCGATAAGAAGGCGGAGTGCATCGACGAGAGTAGTCTCGAAGCGGCTGTACATATTTCCGATTAATTCATTTTTGGACAGGTCTACGTTATTGTTTTTAATATAAGAGGGAGATGTCCAGGTTCCCTGCTTTAAGGAAATGTCGTAATTTGCATCAGGATAAAGATGAGTTGCACCCCAGGCACACTTGATTATGGCGTTCATCTCCCCGTTGTCGGCAATAGCAGAGGCAATTCCGATCTCTGCACCCGATCTGTCAGAGGCAACACCCATTCCGAGAGTTACAGGCTTAAAGCCGTTACCCAGGTTCTGTCCGTTCCAACGCTCCTGAGAGCCGTAGTAAAGGACGTTTTCAAATCCCTCTACAAATCTGGGATCCGAATTTGCAATAGAGCTGTTGGTGTCCATTCCGTAGCCTACGGCGTTGGACTGACCTGCGATTAAGTATACGTTGATGATCTTCTCATCACCGGACACGGCGGGGGTATCGTCGTCGGGATCCTTGATATCAGATCCGTCACCGCCCTGATTCGTGTTTCCGTTATTCGGATCATCTCCGTTATCGGGCTTATCCGGTGTGAAGATATCACAGGATACAAGCGAAAGCACCAGCGTCAGTATAAGGAGTAAAGAAATAATTCTGTTCTTCATATTTTCCACCTATTTTTTGATGAGTGGGGGGTTCTCGGAGGGGGATGTCCCCCTCCGAGACTATTTTCAAAAATTAATCTGCGTATGTTAAATAGGATGCACCGCTGCCTACAACCTCGCCTACGTTCGTGCCCTTTGTTGCGGTGGCAGTTCCGTAGCTATAGCAGTCGGTTGTGGTCGCGGTAATCTGTCCGAATACACCGCCAACGTAGTCTGTTCCGCTTACGTTACCGTAGTTTACGCAGCCGGAGCGGGAGCCCTTGGCATCCTTTGTAGCACCGCCGACACCGCCGATGTAGCCGCTGCCCGAGCTTGATACGTCACCGAAGTTCGTGCAGTTTGTAAGAGTACCCTTAGCAAAGCCTGCGACACCGCCGATCTGATAGCTGGTTGCAACCACGTTACCGTAGTTTACACAGTTATTAGCAAAAGTAGTTGTATTGCTTTCAAGCCAACCAACAACACCCGCTACCTGCTGAACGCCTGTAACGTTTGCGTAGTTAGTTACATTTTCAACAGTTGCACCGGACACATAGGATACTACGCCTGCAACACCCTTCTTCTCGGTAGTAGTTACGCTACCGTAGGTGCTGAGGTTCTTGATGTATCCGTTCTTCAGCATTCCGAAGAGAGACTGGGTTGCATTGATGCCCTTGATAGCACAGTTGTTGCCGTCGAAGAAGCCGTGGAATACCTTGCTTCCGGAGTAGGAGCCTATCATAAGTTCATTGCCGTTAAGGTCAATGGACTTTGTCATCTTGAAGTACTTACCGCTGAAGTTCGCGGTAGAAGCAGCTGCATCATTAACAACCTTTGCAATGTATGCAAGGTCTGCACCGCTGCTGATAAGGTAGGGATCCTCTGCAGTACCTGAGCCCTGAAGGCTCTCGCTTACGGAGGTGCCGTCCCAAACGTCAACCTCGGAGTAGTAAATTGTGAACCCATAGGTTGCTGCTGCATCGTGGAAGCCGAACTTAACATACTCGTGAGATGCGGTTCTGCCTGCGATAGCAGGAGCGTTGATGGTTGCAATATTGTTAGCAAGTGTAACGTCGGCCTCTATAACCTTGGTCTGAGCCTCAAGGCCCTCAGAAGCGAATACTGCGTTGTAGGTATACGTAACCTTAGTTGCAGATACGTTAAGAAGAATGCTGG
This sequence comes from Eubacteriales bacterium, assembly GCA_045593345.1. Lineage (GTDB taxonomy): Bacteria > Bacillota > Clostridia > Oscillospirales > CAG-272 > UBA1740. The sequence continues at coordinate 2,513 of JAZNWM010000054.1, read as the reverse complement.
ACACTGTTGCTGTCTCATTGATAACGTGAGAAGCATCATTTGCACAAACAGCGTTTGCGGTGCAAGAAGAATTATCATCTGCCCACGAATATACTATCTCGCCATAAGCGTGGCCGAGAGGATCTGTCGTTACGGTCTCTCTGCTGATCTCAAGACCGCAAACCGAGCAATTTACAACGCTCACGTAAGAGCCGCTCGCCTCACAGGTAGCGGATATTTCACTTTCCTTTACAGGATCCGCAGGGGTATGCTCGACGCAGAGTGCTTCTTTACAGATATCGCACTGATAATCGCCGTCAAGATCGGTGTGAGAGGCGGGAATTCTCTCCTGCTCAACAAGAGTCTCGCCGCAAACCGAGCACTTCTTACCGTCGGTAAGACCTGCTTCGGTACAGGTAGGAGCCTTGCCCGCTACGGTCTCCTCGGTGTGAGGAGCTGTGGGGATTGCTTCCTGATTCTGAAGTATTTCACCGCAAACCGAGCACTTCTTTCCATCGGTAAGACCTGTTTCGGTACAGGTAGGAGCCTTGCCCGCTACGGTCTCCTCGGTATGATCCGCAAGGGGAATTTCTTTCTGTTCAAGAACGGTCTTGCCACAAACCGAGCACTTCTTACCGTCTGCAAGGCCGGTCTCGGTACAGGTAGGAGCCTTGCCCACTATAGTTTCCTCGGTGTGAGGAATGGTGGGAATTTCTTCCTGGCTAACAAGTATTTCATCGCAAATCGAGCATTTCTTACCATCGGTAAGTCCTGTTTCGGTGCAGGTGGGAGCCTTGCCCGCTACGGTCTCCTCGGTATGAGTGGCAGGGATCTGCTCCTGTGCCACGGTTACCTCATTACAAATGGTACATACCTTGCCGTCGGTGTAGCCTGCTTCTGTACAGGTAGGAGCCTTACCGGGAACGTCCTCCTCGACGTGACCGAGAGCCTCTCCCTCGGTTGCACCGCAATCGGCACAGGTTCTGGGAGCGGTACAGGTCGCATCAGTCCAGCTATGCTCGTGTCCGATATTGGGGATTATGCCCGTGATAACGTCACAGGATGTAAACGCCAGCAAAAGCACGAACAGTATAGCCAATACAGAAATGATACTTCTGATTTTCATTTTTTGTTCTCCTTTTTAATAGGATATAAGCCGGGTTTTGTCTTAAAATGAAAGGATATTTAACGTCTTTTTGATTATTCGGTTAGTTTTTGCTTGCAAGAAGGGGCGAGATGCCCCCGCTTGCATTTTTGTTTATTAAACGTTTTTATAGATATTTGCTTAGATTATTCTGCGGTTGTGTATGTTAAGTAGCTTGCGCCGTTACCTACAACTTCGCCAATGTTTTTGCCTGTGGTTACAGTCTTAGCTGTTCCGTAGTTGTAGCAATCGGTTGTAGTATTGTTTATCTGACCGAATACGCCGCCAACATAGTCGGTGCCGCTGATGTTACCGTAGTTTACACAGCCGGAACGAGAGCCCTTTGCATTCAATCCGGCACCGCCAACTCCGCCAACATAACCACTACCGGAGCTCGATACGTCACCAAAGTTCGTACAATTTGTAAGAGTACCCTTTGCAAAGCCTGCAATACCGCCTATCTGATAGCTGGTTGCATTAATTGTACCGTAGTTTACACAGTTGTTAGCAAAAGTGGTTGTATTGCTTTCAAGGTAACCAACAACACCTGCTACCTGCTGAACGCCTGTAATGTTTGCGTAGTTAGTTACGTTTTCAACAGTTGCACCGGAAGCATAAGATACTACGCCTGCAACACCCTTCTTCTCGGTAGTAGTAACGCTACCGTAGGTGCTGAGATTCTTGATGTAACCGTCCTTAAGCATACCAAAGAGCGACTGAGTTCCGTTGATGCCCTTGATAGCACAATTGTTACCGTCGAAGAAGCCGTGGAATACCTTACCTGCAGTGTATCCACCGATCATCAATTCCTTGCCGTTAAGATCAATACTCTTTGTCATCTTGAAATACTGACCCTTGAAGTTTGCTGTGCCAGCAGCTGCGTCATTAACAACCTTTGCAACGTATGCAAGGTCTGCGCCGGACTGAATGAGATAAGGATCTTCCTCAGTACCCGAACCCTGAAGGCTCTCGCTTACAGAAGTGCCGTCCCAAACGTCAACCTCGGAGTAGTAAATTGTGAACTCATAGGTTGCTGCTGCATCGTGGAAGCCGAACTTAACGTACTCGTGAGATGCGGTTCTGCCTGCGATAGCAGGAGCATTGATGGTTGCAAGGCTGTTTGCAAGTGTAACGTCAGCCTCTACAACCTTGGTCTGAGCCTCAAGACCCTCGGAAGCGAATACTGCGCTGTAGGTATATGTAACCTTAGTTGCAGATACGTTAAGAACAACTGTGGGGATGGTTGCCATCTCACTTAAAACGTGAGAAGCATCGTTTGCACAAACCTTAGATGCTGTGCAAGAGGAATTGTCGCTTGCCCAAGCGTAAGATACGTCACCGTAAGCGTGGCCGAGTGCGTCTACTGTAACAGTTTCTCTGCCGAGCTCTT
>JAZNWM010000053.1:0-2070 GCA_045593345.1 Eubacteriales bacterium | reverse complement strand
CCTTTACCACCGATAGGCTGCCTTAAATAGCCGTCCGTACGGTTAATTATATTTCAAGCATATTTCACCAATACATATTTTATCATTAAATAATTGAAAAGTCAATGGTAGAAAGAAAAAAACGCCCAAGTGGTAAAAATATGAAGGGAAAAAAGCTTATTTTGACATATTTCGGTTGACTTTTTTTATTTTCTCTGCTATAATCTTCTTGTAAAAAGAAATTCTGAAAGGACAGTAAAATGAGAGAAACTAAAATAAAGCTTACTAACGTACAGGACATCAGAGAGTTCGTTAACGTGGTTATCCTTGCGGATTACGACGTGGATCTTATTCAGGGCAGATACGTAATCGACGCCAAGTCTATTATGGGTATTTTCTCCCTTGATCTCCTTTCTCCCATCAAGCTCGTGGCACACTCGGATAAGGCAGACGCCCTCTTCGAGAAGCTTGCTAAATTCATCGTTTAATTTCAATAAAAAAAGGCTGTCTTATACGCCGCTATGCAGTGCTTGAGACAGCCTCTTTTTTTATTTTACGTCTTTTTTTCTCTCCTTATCAATTTTACGGTTGTGTCCGACCTGCAGGCATTCTACCATAGCAATAAAGAAGATAAGCGTGCATATTGCCATTACCGCCAGCATAAGAAGAGAGAGGACGATATTAAGCGTGGGATCCTTTATGGTGATGGCGAGCCTCAGCACGCCGATGCCAACAAGCAGCGGCAGGGAAACGAATATCCTGATAAGCGGGGACTTGTAGGAGCGTCCGCTGAGATCAATGTCAAAGAGATTTATCATCCTAATAAATTTTCTGAAAGCCTTCATTTATATCCATCCTTCTTCGGCTCGTAACGTGCGGGCCGCTTTTTTATAAATTTTAGCACAGGGCGGACAAAAATGCAAGAGCAGGAATGTTATTTTTTACTTGTAGCCCCAAAAATGCGATAAAAAGATGAAAAAAGTATGGAAAAGCGGTTGACAAAGCAGGAAATTGGTGCTATAATGAAGCAAACGGTTGAACAACCGTTCAACTATAAAGGAGATATTCAATGAAGCATAATGAAATCACCACCCCCTCCTGCGAGTGCGAGGAGATACACGGCGAGGTAGTTGAGCGTAAGAGGGCGGCGATGCCCGACGAGTCCACTCTGTACGAGCTGTCCGACTTCTTCAAGGTTCTCGGCGACTCCACCCGTGCCAGCATTCTCTTTGCCATAGACGGCGAGCCGATGTGCGTCTGCGATATTGCAAGCCTGCTGGGAATGACGAAATCCGCCGTATCCCATCAGCTGAAGATCCTTAGACAGAACGATCTCGTCACCTATCGCAAGTCGGGTAAAAACGTCTTCTACACCCTTGCCGACGATCACGTAAGGGATATTATAGAGAAGGCACTTGAGCATATTAAGGAATAAAATATAATTTGAGTGCTTACGTCCTCTTTTTGCAGATAGCCCTCTGCGAGGTGGGGAGGCGGCAGCTCATACGAAAGGAACGTAATTATGAAAATCAAGTACACCATCACAGGACTCGATTGTCCTAACTGTGCAGCAAAGCTGGCGTCCCAGATGTCCTCTATCGAGGGCGTGGAGTCGGCAAAGATCAACTTCCTCACCGAGAAGCTTACCGTTGAGACCGACCTTGACGAGAGTGTAGTATACGACGCTCTCACAAAAGCGGCAAGGGCGTTTTCAAGGGACGTTAAAATAGAGAGATGAAAAGACTGCTTGGGTTTTTAAAATCCGATGCTGCAAGGATTTGCCTGTCGCTTATTTTCTTTGTTTCGGCACTTATTTTAGAGCAGAATGTTAGTCCGTATGGAGCTCTTGCTCTATATGTGGTGGCCCTCATACTGTCGGGATGTCGGGTTTTCGTTGATGCTGTAAGAGGTATTTTACGTCGCGATCTGCTTGACGAAAAGTTCCTTATGTCCATCGCCTCCATCGGTGCGATGATAGTTGGCGAATGGCGTGAGGGCGTGGCGGTTATGCTCTTCTTCCTGGTGGGCGAGACCTTCGAGCATTACGCCGTCCGTAAATCGCGTGCGTCTATTCGCTCGCTTATGGATATC
>JAZNWM010000052.1:0-3541 GCA_045593345.1 Eubacteriales bacterium | reverse complement strand
CTTTGAAATCATCAGGTTGTGCTGCTGTCTGTGGGAGCCGTAGCTGCCTTGCCACCGACGAAGCCGGCGATAAGCGAGCCAAGGTCGATGCCCGTAGACTCCTTCATACCCTCCATAATCTGGCTGGTGCTGGTCATAACGTCCGAAATAAGCTTCGTCGAATTGCCGTCGCCGTACATAACGATGCGGTCGGTCTGGGCGAGAGGAAGTGCGGCGTTCTTAACCACCTCGGGAAGAGCGGTAAGGTACATTTCAAGGACGGATGCCTCACCCATCTTCTTCTGTGCCTCTGCCTTCTTCTCAATAGCCTCTGCCTCGGCTACGCCCTTGGCACGGATACCCTCTGCCTCCTGCTCCATAGCATAACGAAGGGCATCTGCCTCGGCCTTCTTTGCCTCGGCCTCCTTAATAGCCTCGTATGCAAGTGCATCTGCCTCACGCTGACGCTTGATAAGCTCGGCCTCGGCACGTCGCTCGGACTCGTACTTCATAGCGTCTGCCTGCTTCTTGACGTTTGCCTCAAGCTCACGCTCCTTGATCGCGATCTCCTTCTCCTTAAGCTCGGCCTCCTTCTCGCGGCGGGCAATGTCGGCATTGGTTCTTGCGATCTCGATGGTCTTACGCTGCTCCTCCTGCTGAATGGAGTATGCCGCGTCTGCCTCTGCACGCTTTGTATCCGCACGAACCTTCATCTCTGCCTGCTGGATTGCAAGGGCAGCGTCCTGCTCGGCGATCTTCTTCTCGGCCTCAACCTTAACGGCGTTGGCCTCCTGCTGTGCGTTGGAGGTAGCGATGGCAATATCACGCTGTGCATTCGCCTTGGCGATCTGAGCATTCTTTCTGATCTGCTCCACGTTGTCGATACCCATATTCTCAATGGTGCCTGCGGCGTCCTTGAAGTTCTGAATATTGAAGTTTACAACCTCGATACCAAGCTTCTCCATATCGGGAACAACGTTCTCGGTGATCTTCTTGGCAACGCCCTGACGGTCCTGAACCATCTCCTTAAGTCCAACCGAGCCTACGATCTCACGCATATTACCCTCAAGAACCTGTGTCACAAGGGTAACCATCTCTGCACGGGTCTTGCCGAGAAGGGCCTCGGCAGCACGCTTCAGAAGCTCGGGATCAGACGAGATCTTGATGTTTGCAACGCCGTCAACGGTCACGTTGATGAACTCGTTGGTAGGAACGGCCTCGCTGGTCTTGACGTCGACCTGCATAACACCGAGGCAAAGCTTATCCAGACGGGTAAAGAATGGCATTCTCCATCCTGCCTTACCGATAAGTATACGCTTCTTTCCAAGGCCCGAAATGATATACGCGGTATCGGGCGGTGCCTTCAGGTAGCCTGCGACTAAAATGAATACGAGTGCCGCAGCGATGGCTAAAAGTGTAATTAAAATTGGATGCATAGTTTTTCCTCCTATATTGTAATATATTGATTGCCTAATTAAATTGTACGAAGGGGGAGCGTGTTTTATACAAAAAGACTTCCAGCGTGGCAACACACTGAAAGTCTTAAAAACCTTATTAGTCGCACACATCGGGCATCTCGAGCTGCCGTACTGACGATGGGTGCCATTGCCACGTGGCAACGTTCTACTCCCTTTCGGTATAATAATTCTATCACAAATGTAATCGGTTGTCAAGGGATTAACATTCGATTTGTATACTTGCACAATTCTGATTTTCAAAATAGTAGAAAATGCACAATTTTAGAAGCTTTTGTTTACATTTTAGACATTTTCCGCCTTTTCCCGCTCTTTTTTATGCCTTCTCTCAATATATTTGTTGCCGAAAATAATGCCGAGAACCGAGATAAGTGCGGTGATGATAAACACCACTATGGCAAGAATATAGTTACCCTCTGCAACGCTGTCGCCAAGGATGGTGGAGGTGATAATAGAGGGGATGCGGGCGAAGGTTGCGATGAGCAGATATTTGACAGGGTGGATGGGTGCTATGGGTGCTATGTAGGTCAGGGCATCCTTCGGCGTGCCGGGGATAAAGAAGAGGATGAATATGGTGATCTCTACCTTATTTTTATCCGAGAGGAACCTGTATTTCGTCATATCGTCGTCACCGACGAAATTTCTGATAAATTTACGCCCAAGCTTGCGGGCGAGGAAATAGATGGTGGCGGTGCCGATGAATATACCGACAAGGCAGGTAAGCGTGCCGAGCCAGGGCCCCCAGACGTATCCGAGCATAAGCTCCACCGGCTCGCCGGGGATGAAGGCAACGAAGATCTGCAGCAGCTGTATGCCAAGAGTCACGAGCCAACCGCCAAAGCCAAGCCCGTCAACCCAGCTCTTGAATGCCTCCCTGCCCTCCGCCGTACCGAGCCGTTCAATATACGGCCAGAATACAACGGTCAAGACCACCATTAATAAAAGGAAAATTATAATCGGAATTGCGTCCTTTATCAGCTTTTTAAAATCAATGCTTTTCTTTTGTTCTGTCATAATAGGCTAACCTTTTTTTAAAAAAATGTCTGCTTTATTTTACCACAAACGCATAGCTTTGTCAAGAAATAACTGTAACATACAAGCTCTTGAAGGGCATAAAAGCAATCCTCGGATGATTTTTTATATTTGGTGTAACCTTTTCCACTCTTTTGGTGTCTTATATAGTGAAAGGGCTATTGACATAAATAGCAAACTGAATTATAATAAAAGAAAAAGGGGGTTTTCCTATGAAAAAAGTTCTTGCCTTTATTCTTCTCTTGGCGATTTGCCTGACCCTTGTATCCTGTGACGGAGAGCTTGATTTTATCTTCGGCGGTTATAATTACCGAGGACATTCAATAGCTACGGCTGCCAAAAAAATGGAGCTGAATTACAGCGATTACAAGCAGACGGGCTACCCCGAGTTTATTGACAAGCTTGACAGATTTGCGTCAAGGCTGACCTATGAGATATGTGCCGACAATGATAACGGTGAGAATATTGCTATATCTCCCATATCGGTCTATATGGCACTTGCCCTTGCCACCGAGTGTGCCGAGGGAGAGACCAGACAGCAGATACTTGATGCGGTTGGCGTCAGCTACGACGAGGTAATCAAGTTCACAAAGTACCTCTACGCGTATGCGAACAAGGAGTATTACACGAGAAGCTACGGTGAGGCGGCTCAGCTCTCTGCCTTTGAGGAGCTTGCAAACTCCATCTGGGTACACAAGGAGGCAAGCCTTAAGGTAAGCGGTGTAAGCAGGCTGACACAGAACCTCCACGCCGACCTCTACAAGGTGGATTTCAAGACCGACGAGGGCGAGCGTGCCATCGGGGCCTACATAAAGGACAAAACCCACGGCCTTATTGACGGTAATATTGATCTTCCCCCCGAAACGCTTATCACGCTTATCAACACCTTCTACCTTAAGGAAATATGGAATCCCTTCGGAAATAATCTTCCCTTTGCGGACGGAGCCTACGATTTCCTCGGAGGTAACGGAAAAATCACCGAAACCAGACTTCTTCGCGGCTATTACAGCAACGGCAAGGTAAGTCGGAGGCCAAGCGGTCTTAGGAAGACAAGG
>JAZNWM010000051.1:0-5498 GCA_045593345.1 Eubacteriales bacterium | reverse complement strand
TCCTAAGACCGCTTGGCCTCCGACTTTAACTCTAATATGGATACGTGTACCGTTGAAAACTGCTATTCTATATCAAATGTCACAGCAGAAGCCACGTCTTCAAACTATGCTGCCGCAGGCGGCCTTATCGGAGATATGTGGACTCCTCTCAACCTCATAAATTGCTTTGCTATGAGTGACGTATATGCCTTTACCCCCAATGGAAATGTGTACACCGATGCAGTCTTAGGTCACAGCGAACGAGGATCGCTGTCAATATATTATTGCTACTACGCCGACTCTAACGCATCCAGCTCCTACTCGAATGTTTATTCTACCTCCTCAGACAGCTTCAAATCACAAAGTTGGATAGCAGATAATCTCGGTTGGGACTTTGAGGGCGTATGGACTTATGATACCACCGGATACGAGTTCCCCGTTCTCCTCGGATTCGACAGCAATACAATAACCTGCCACCAGTCGTCCGAGTGGATATACGATATTGAGCCCACCTGTCTTACGGGCGGACACAGATATAAGATATGTACTATTTGCGGAGAAACGTTTGACTCTGAGGACGTTCCCGCACTTCAGCACGACTTCGTGATCACCGAGGAATCTCAGGCATCCTGTACTACCGACGGTTATGTTATTATGACGTGTCAGAGAGAGGATTGCGGATACTCCAAGCACCAGATAATTTATGCTACCGGCCATAATTTCGGCAATGATAATATCTGCGACGAGTGCGGATATGAAATATTTATTCACGAGCACGAGTACACCGACCTTGTAGTAGACGCAACCTGTACTCAGATGGGATATACAATTCACGTCTGTGAGTGCGGACACGAATATCGCGACAACTTTATAGACCAGCGCGGTCACTCCTGGGACGAAGGAACAGTTGAGACACCCAAGACCTGTACTACAAACGGCGTTATGATACACGTTTGTGTAAATTGCGACGCAATTTACACGGTTGAAATTCCCGCAGGACATAATTGGAGCGAAACGGTTACTGTAAATGCAACCTGTACTACAGACGGAAGCATAACTCGCACCTGCGAGGACTGCGGCGTAAGTGAAACCGAAATAATTCCCGCTTCTCACACGTGGGACGATGGCGTAGTTATTCTTGAAGCCACCTGTACAACGGCAGGATCAAAGACCTGCACCTGTACGGTCTGCGGCGAATCCGCCGATATTGAGATCGACGTGCTCGGTCATACCTTCGTTAACGGCTCCTGCACAAGATGCGGCGCGGGCATTACCGACATAGTTGCTCCCAACACGGATCATCCCGAATACGGTATGTATTTTGAGATTGACGACATACTCTCCAACTACGGACCCGAATTCATCAACGAATACGGAGTGCTTCTCGACTACAACGAGGACGCAAACATAAAGAAGGTTGCAGTATTCCTTACACAGGAAGGCACGATGTGGAGACGTTGTATCGCGTGCGTTGGTGATAACATCACTTATGCGACCTACGTTCCCTACCTCTCGTATGATGAGACTATTCACTACACGGGACTTAACTCCGAGTGGATAAACATTTTCAGACTTTCCGAGAACAGTGACGGAATCTGGTGCTACAGCAACTACACGACCATAGGCGTAAACCTTGAGGACGCTTACGGCAACCTCCTTCTCTCGCTTTACGACATCGGTCAGGCAGGCGCAAAGACAAGAATTTTCGATGACCTTGACGAGATGATCGCTTGGCTCAAGGAACCCGACGGCTGCATCTACCACACCGAAGGTGAATGGATAGTTGAATCCGAGCCTTCCTGCGGCACAGAGGGTCTTAAGTACACCCATTGCACAGAGTGCGGCGCGAGAATTGAAGAGATCATTCCCGCTGTGGGCGAGCATATAGTAAGCGAATGGATAGTTGACATTGAGGCTACGGCAGTTTCCTCCGGCTCCAGACACAAGGAATGTCTCGTTTGCGGCACGGTTATGGAGACAGACGTAATTGATATTCTTGCAACGCTGAAGATTGAGGACGTTATCGCAAAGCCCGGCTCAACGGTATCCGTTACGCTGGATATACAGAACAATCCCGGAATCATCGGCGCGGCGTTGACGTTTGAGTTTGATCCCGCTCTTACGCTTGTTGACGCAACCTCGGGCGGCGCGTGGAGCTTGCTCACCCTGACGACTCCCGCAAATTACAACTCCCCCTGCACCTTCGTTTGGGACGGACTTAACGTATCCGATTACTCCAACGGAACTATAATAACGCTGACGTTCGAGGTTCCCACAGGCGTAGAAATCGGAACGGTTTACAATATATCCGCTACGTATTCCTTTGGAAATATGATAAATGCGGAATTTGAAAACGTTGACGTCCACATCGAATGCGGCTCTATTACGGTTGAGGAGCTTATGGGTGACGTAAACGACGACGGCGTTGTAGACGTTGCAGACGTTATAGCCCTTCGCCGCTATATGTCAAGCGGATATGACGTTACCATAAACTTTGACCAGACAGATATGAACGACGACGGAGTAATAACTATGGCTGATATTATTCTGCTCAGACGTTATATCACAAACGGCACAATCTGATTTAAATATAAAAATTAAAGCAAGACCGTTCCGATTTTCGGAACGGTCTTGCTTTTTTCACCGCAGCACCTCGGGCATATTGTCAAGCATATTTTCTATAAATATTCCGTAGCCGACGGTGGGGTCGTTTATCATAACGTGCGTCACAGCGCCCACGAGCTTACCGTTCTGAATAATCGGCGAGCCGCTCATTCCCTGCACTATTCCGCCCGTTTTCTCAATAAGCTTTGGGTCTGTCACAGTCACTGTAAAGCACTTGGACGTCTTCTCATCATACCTTACACAGCTTATCTTAACGTTATATTTGCACACACCCGCGCCGTCAAGCGTGGAGAGAATATAAGCGCTCCCCTCCTTGACGTCACCGCGCAAGCCAACGGGAATAGCCTGTCCCGCGCCCTCGGGGCATTTGGAGAACATTCCGTAGACTCCGCACTCGGTGTTTCCCACGAGCGTTCCGACCTTGTCATTGCCGAAAACTCCCTTTATCTCGCCCGGCACGCCAGACACACCGCGCTTGACTCCGCTGACCGTAACGTCTGTCACCACGCCGCGCGTCATCTGCACGAGTCTGCCGCTATCCGCGCTGCATATACCGTGTCCCAGTCCTGCGAATGAATATGTTTCGGGATATATATAGGTGACGGTTCCTATTCCCGCTCCGCTATCACGCACGCACAGTCCGACCTTGTATTTACCCTCGGATACCGAATATTTCGGAGAAATCTTTGCCGTCCTCTCCACTCCCGCGCGAGTGAAGGTCAGACTAACAGACTTACCCGAGGATTTGTCCACAAGGGATACAAACTCGTTTGCGTCCTTTGGAGCTTGGCCGTTTATTTCTTTTATTATATCTCCCTCTTTGAGCCCTGCCTGCGAGGCGGGACAAACATTTCCGCTCTTTGTGTCCACGTCGCAAAATCCTACGACTATTATCCCTGCTGTGTTGAACTTAACTCCAAACGTCTGTCCGCCGGGGATGAGTCTTAGCCCTTCATATTTATTATCGGATCTCGCAGCGCCCGCGACGACTCCCATTCCTGACGCAAGCGCAAAAACCAGACACAAAAACAGACATATCGCAGAAATTACAAAATGCTTGTTTTTATACTGTATCATAAAAATTTTTCCTTTTCCCTCTTGATTGCAGTCAACCGACCACACTATTATTTTTAGTTTTCAGGTGTGGTTTATGTCTAACAAATATTGAACTTTGAGTTGACAAATTCTTTTTTTGTGATAAAATTATTTTGTAGTTATTATATAAAAGGAAGAGAGTGAGTATGTATGGAATTTCAAGGAAAAGCGTACTTTCAGCTGTCCGAGCGGGACACGAGACGTTTTCGCAAAATCATTCTTGATAATCTTATGAAATCCGCATCGGTTGACGCCGCGATGAATAGCGAATACGACGGCATCGGCAGGCTGGCGGAAAAGCAGATGCACTCCGCGCTAAAGTCCTTTATCTGCCCTGACGAGAGCAAACACGAAATAAAAATACAGGACTCTCCCCTTTATATCCCTAAAAATCAGGAAAATACCAAAAACCGAAAATACGTAGCCGACATTCTTGATGGCGATACTATATACGAGATACAAACAGGCGGCTTTTCGCCGCTCCGCGAAAAAATTGAATGGATACTTGAAAACACGTCCTACCGAGTGGTAGTAATTCATCCCATAGCGGAGACTAAATGGGTCAGTAAAATAGGTGATGACGGTAAAATTTCGGGCCGCAGAAAATCTCCTAGGCACGGCAGAATTGAGGATATCGCAGGCGAGCTTTACTTTTTCCGAGGCTTTCTGAATAATCCGCGTTTTTCGCTTATGGCTTTGATGATCGAGGCGGAGCAGTACGTAAAACCTCAAAGAAAAGGCAGACGGCTCAAAAAATACGAGATGATACCTATGTCGCTCCTTGGCGCGTATCTGTTCAAGTCGCGCGAGGATTACGGATATTTTCTGCCCGACTCCCTGCCCGAGACCTTCACAGTAAAGGTTTACTCACAGCACGCAAAAATATACGGAATGGATGCTTATTCTATGGTAAAGACTCTGTGCGGACTCGGCATTGTGGAAGAATGCGGAAACATTGGCCGCGCTCAAGCGTACAAAATAAAAAATACGGATTAAAAATAAAAGTCGTTTACGGAATAACCCGCAAACGACTTTTTTATTTTGATATATCGGGAGCTTTTTCTGTATCTGCTCCCTCATCTTGCCCTACCTCGCATTTGCCGCGGCGGGACTTGAAAATTATCCCCTTCTTCTCAAACAGTCTTTTTATTCCAAGCGTGATAGAAATGCAAAGGACGAAAAACGGCGAAAACGGCCCTGCCCAGAACGCAAGCATAGCCGTGGCAACAATCCCCGCCCAGCTCCAGCCAAAAATCCAGTGCAGAATATATCCCAGCCACACGGGCGAGTACACTACGGTTATCACCAAAATCAGCAGCGCGATAGTGCGACCGTCCTTACATTCACGCCATATCCATTTAAGAAAATTTTTGACCTTTTCCTTGGTCCGATTAAATATTTTCTTGATTTGTGTCCTCATTCCCCGCGCCCCCGCCTGATGTGTTTGTGCATATATAATTTTCCCGTTATATGTATATATTATAATCAAACGGCAAAAAATGTGCGGAGTGGGGGGGATTTTTTACAAAACTTGAGATGGAGAGATTTTGAACGTTCACATAAATTTGCTCCGCAAATTTATGTAATCAAGTACAAACGACGCTCCATCTTTGCCAACAAAAAAACACGGGTGTAAAACACAAGGGCCTCGGAAGGAGTGAGGACGAGATTTGAACATTCACATAAAATTGCAAGCAATTTTATGTGTAAGACTTCTGTTTACTCTCCAGCTCTGGCAAAAAATAAGGGATAGCATTAAGCTATCCCTTATTTTTTGGCGGAGATGGAGAGATTTGAAC
>JAZNWM010000050.1:0-2590 GCA_045593345.1 Eubacteriales bacterium | reverse complement strand
GGGATACCTCCGCTATCGATCTGACTCTCACCATGCCCGCAGGTGATTACGCAGGCGCTGGCGAGACCATTACCATGAGCGTTCAGAACTGGTACTACTGCCTCAACGGTCTGGCAGAGACTGAGAACCAGCCCAAGACCTACAACTGGGGCGAAGGCTTTGCTCCTACCGAAGCAAGACTTACCATCCTCTCCGCTCTTGAGGAGCTCACCATTAAGGAGTCCCGTTCCGTAATGCTTATCGCTGACGGCGGCGGATCCTTCCTCGGCGCTAAGTTCTCTTACTTCTCTGAGGACGAGCACACCTTCATGGGCTTCGGCGGTATGAGATACATGGAAGTTAATTACACCGATGAAGAGTGGACCGCATTTGTTGCTCAGAACAACGGCGACCTCTCCACCGAATACAAGAAGTCCGAGTAATTACCGAATAACTAATTAACTCTAATTAATTATTCTTAAGCAAACGGCGGTGGGCAACACGCTCACCGCTGATTTGCTCATTTATAGAGTATTTACAAAAACAAGAATATCATACAAAAATTGTTTATTTGTTATAAAAATCGCTGAATAAAAATGCTTTTGGGCAATAAATACGGGAATACTATCGTTGTAAATATATAATTCAGCAAATCACAAAAACTTAAAAATAGAAAATCAAGTTCGAAAATTAATTCATTTTATATAGCGTGCGGCTTCGCGCGCAGGTCTTTGACCAATCGGAAAACGACACGACAGAGGAGAAAAACCTATGTATATGTTCAAATATGTGACGAAGCGTCTTGGCTTGATGCTACTCACATTCTTCATCATCTTTACGATGTGCTTTGTGCTTATCAAGCTTCTGCCCATCCCCACGAATGCGCTTCCCGGACAGGATCCCGAGATCGTTATGAAGACGCTTGAGGGAAGAGGTTGGATCACCAACATCAAGGAAGGCGCAAACGGCGTTTGGACCTATGACAGAGTTCCGATACTTCTCCAGTTCGGCAACTATATCAAGAGGATCCTGACACAGGGCGACTTCGGTATTGCAACCACCTACGGTGAATATCTCAATATGAACCTGTGGGAGGTCTTTGTAAGCCATCTTCCCCCCACAATCCTTATCAACATTTATTCCACCCTTATCGGAGTACCGATCGGTCTCGGTTTGGGTATTCTTGCGGCACTTAAGAAGAATAAGTGGCAGGACCAGGTTATCAACATTGTAATTATTCTGTTGATCTCTGTTCCCTCCATCGTATTGGCTCTTATGATCCAGTATGTATTCTGTTTCAAGCTCGGCTGGTTCCCGCTGACGATGTCAACGAGTGACGATTATTTTACATGGCCGGTATTCCGCTCCATGCTTCCCGCAGTATTTGCACTTTGCCTTGGCTCCATAGCGGGCTATGCGCGCTATACCCGTGCGGAACTTTCGGAGGTTCTGACAGGTGAATTCATGCTGCTTGCGAGAACCAAGGGCCTGACCAAGAAACAGGCTATCTATCGTCACGCAATGAGAAACTCAATGGTCGTTATTTTCCCGTCCATTCTCAGTGAGTTCGTCTCTGTTCTTTCGGGATCTCTCATCATTGAGAAGATGTTCGCGATCAACGGCGTTGGCGGACTCTACCTTAACTCTATTACATTCCAGGATTACGATTTCTTTATGTTGCTTTCGGGATTCTATACTCTCGTCAGCCTGACTGCCGGAATCGTTATCGACATCAGCTACGGATTTATTGATCCGAGAATCAGAATGGGGGCGAAGTAATTATGTCAGCAACAATGAATAAGTACGATAATATCCCCGCTGAAAAATTCCAATTTGCGAAAAGAACAGACCTTTCGCACGACAAAAAGCTTGACACCAAGCCCGTAAGCTATTTCCAGGGCGCGTTCCGTCGCTTCAGTAAGAACAAGGGTGCGGTCGTTGGCGGTGTCGTCATTATGGTTTTGGTGCTTTTTGCAATAATTGCACCCTTCTTCACACCCTTCCAGCCCGCATACTACGATATGCTGTATGCATACGTAACTCCCAAGAACGAGCTGTTCGTTCAGAGTGGCATTGATTTTTGGGACGGCTGCAAAAACAAGGACACGAACTATATCGGCTATATGAAGGATTACGCTCTCGCCAAGGAGACCGGCAGAGATGTTATCAAGGGCGGCATCGACAATTATACCGTAAGCGAGGACGGTAAGAATTACTATTACCGCTATGACACCTATTACGGCGTAGGCTTCGGTAAATATAAGATCATTTCTCTGGAAGAGTTCAACGCTATTCAGCAGTATCAGAATGAAACCGGCAGACAGATCCTTTACCCGCTCGTTCCTTTCTCCGAGAGAAAGGATATGCTCGAAAAGAACAAATACGACGCAAATATCTATTATAAGGTTGAGAACGTAAAGGCTACGATCCTTCGTCCCAAGCTCAACCAGAAGGGCGAGATCATCCCCAACTATTGGAAATATGAGGCAGATTCTCCCTCCAATCTGATGGCGGAATACAATTCCACCAGAATCGAGGGCGAAAACGGTATAAACGAGGGTGGCAAGCAGTACTTCTACGCCTACGGCCGAAAGGTTGACGGCGGTATCGA
>JAZNWM010000049.1:0-6273 GCA_045593345.1 Eubacteriales bacterium | reverse complement strand
AGAGGAGTAAAGCCCATAGAGGTATCAACACACTTACCGTCCTTTACCGCTGAAATAGACGAGCCGTTACCGATGTGGCAGGTAATAATCTTCGTTCCCTCTGCCTTGCCGCCCATTATATTTATCATCTCACCGCTGACGTATCTGTGGGAGGTGCCGTGCATACCGTAACGGCGGATGCCGTATTCCTCATACATATCGTAGGATATACCGTAGGTATAAGCCTCCTTTGCCATCGTCTGATGGAAGGCGGTGTCAAACACGAGCACCTGTGGTGTATCGGGCATTGCCTCAAGACAGCCCTTTATACCCATAATGTGTGCAGGGTTGTGAAGAGGTGCGTACACGATGCACTTCTCCACTGCCGAAAGAACCTCGTCGGAAAGAAGCACCGAGTCGGCAAAATACTGACCGCCGTGAACTACTCTGTGTCCTACTGCCTCAATCTCATCAATAGATGCAATGCATCCTACTGTGGGATCTATAAGAGTGTCAACAAGAAGCTTCATTGCTGCAGAATGATCGGGCAGAGGCGTCTCTTTAATATATTCCGACTTACCGTCGCACTTGTGAACAAGCCTTGAGCCCTCAATACCGATTCGCTCACAGTTGCCCTTCGCAAGAACGGTCTCGGTTTCCGTATCAAGAAGCTGATACTTAAGCGAGCTTGAGCCCGCGTTAATTACTAATACCTTCATAACAAATCTCCTTTTTGGTTTTACAAAAAGATTATACACCAAGGGGGGAGATTTATCAAGTCTTTGAAGGAAAAATCTTGGGAAAGGATAAGAAAAATGAAGGTTGTCGCTATCATTTCTGAATACAACCCGTTTCACAACGGTCACGAATATCAGATAAGCAGGCTTCGTCAGATGCTCGGTGAGGATATTGCCGTCGTTGCGATTATGAGCGGCAACTACACACAGCGTGGAGAGGCTGCCATAGCCGACAAGACCGTTAGAGCGACTGCCGCGGTTGAATGCGGAGTAAATCTCGTGCTGGAGCTTCCCTTCCCCTACTCTATGTCAAGTGCAGAATTCTTCGCTAAAAGCGGCGTTAGGATTGCAAATGAGATTGGCGTTGTGGATTACCTTGCCTTCGGCAGCGAGAGCGGTGATATTTGCCAGCTTACCGATATTGCAGCAATAATGCAGAGCGACGAATACTCACTTATGCTGAACACCCTTTCTACCGATCCCGAGTACAGAGATTACGGCTATCCCGAGCTCTGCCAGGAGGCCCTTGTGAGAGTGTACGGCAGGGATATTTCAAGAGATTATCTTTCGCCAAACAATATTCTTGCAATTGAATACATCAAGGCAATTTCTGCTCTCGGAAGCAATATCACCCCCATCACAATAAGGCGTGAGGGTGCGGGATATCTTGATATAATCAACCCTATGCAGGAGTTCCAGAGTGCGAGTGCAATCCGACAGGAGCTTGTGGCGGAAAACTGTTCTGCCCTTGATTATGTTCCGAATTCGGCAAAGAATATATTTCTTAAAGCTATATCAGACGGCAAGATGCCCTCGGATGCATCCCGCCTTGATTATAGCGTAATATCATCCTTCAGATTAAATTCACCAAATGTGCATCCCGATATTCAGGATGCGTCGGGTGGTTTATATAACCGCCTCTGCGACTTAAGTGCAGATGCGAGTAGCATATCCTCATTGACGGCTATGGCCGAGACAAAAAAATACACCAAGGCGAGAATCAGGCGTGCAATATGGAACACCTTCTTCGGCGTTACCTCCTCCGACGTAAGGGCACTTCCCGCTTATACCCAGGTTCTTGCAATGGACAGCATCGGTCGGGCTGTGCTGCGGGAAATAAAGAAGAGGAGTGACTTCCCTGTCATTACCAAGCCTGCCTCCTACAAGGAGCATTCTGACGAGGTGATTAGACAGTACGAGCTTTCCCTACGGGCAGATTCGGTGTATCAGTTAACGCTGAAAAAGCCGAATTCAGGCCGTTTTTCCCTTACCTTCACGCCTTATGTAAAGGATTGATGAATTTTGCGAAAGGTTCACCCAAAAAACTCTGTCAAGGCTATTTACATACAAGACAGGCTTTGATATTATAGTATCAGGGTGGACGAGCCAACCGTCATTTTCAAATATTACGAAAGGAGTAGATACTTATGTTAGATTTTGAAGGCGTAGCACTTGATGAGTTTGTCGAATACAAGGGCAGACCCATCGTACGTCACGGCGATTATATTTTCTACGGCGATCTGTCGGATAAATATTACGTCTATATGATGATTATGTCGGAAAAGAAGTCCCCCAAGGGTGATTTCAACGTCCCCGACACCATTATGGTACAGCTGCTTGACAGCAAGACCAAGAAGCCCGAAAAGCAGAAGATTACACACGGACTTGCGGAGGCGTTTGAGTTCGCCGATGCCTGGATCCGCTATAACGACAAGGAATAAAAGGGTTCTGCTTGGTCAACAGGGAGAACAAGGATAATATACGTGCACGCTAAGGGCGTGCAAGGAGGTAAAAAATGAATAAAGCAAAATCAAGCAATCCCGTAAGGTTGATTGCTTTTTTTCTAACCGCATTGCTCCTGGTATGCACATTCGGCTTTACCGCTGACGGCTGGCATATCGGGGATAACGATAGCGGAAATATAGCAGAAAAGGATGACCCCATCACCGATCTGCCGGATGAGAACAGCGGTCAGCAGGGCTCAGAAGATGGTGAGACACCCTCTACCGACAAGGAGCCCGAGGTATACATACCAAGCTATATAAACAGATTAACCGGACTTGAGGTTACCGAGAGCCAATCAGCAGGATGCCATTACGCCTTCGTTCTGGACGGCGGGCTTCCCTGCTTCGGTATTTCGGCATCCGATATTTTCTGTCAGATACCAACCGAGGACGGTGGTATAAGAAGCATCGCGTTCATTCACGAGAGTGAGCGGCTGTGGAAGATCGGCTCGGTTGCCAAAACGAGAGGATACGTCTCCAATATTGCAAAATTCTTCGGCGGTATTTGCATATCGGCAGGAGGCGAGGACGAGATGAGCTATAATCAATGCGATATAAGCTCGTCACATCTTGATCTGTCGCTTAATTCAAGATATTACTATACCGAATTTCAGAGTCGGATATATACAAACAGCGAGCTTCTGACATCGGGAATTTCGGATAATAAAATCAATGCCGAGATTACCGAGTCCGCCCTTCCATACTGCTTTGTTGAATACGGCTCGGAGCCCATCGTATACGGTGAGGAGGCAACAACGGTGAGAATATCCCGCTCGGAATCCGACCTTACCGAATTGATATACAGCGAGGAATCCGATAAATACCAAATTTATGAGGCTGGCTCTCCGCTTACCGACTCGATGAACGGCAGACAAGTAGAATTTGTAAACTGCTTCGTTTTATTTGCCAATTCCGTGATTTATGACAATTCCGAATGCTCGCAGATGGTGATGGACACAATTGGTCGGGGCGTCGGATATTATTTTAGCTGCGGTGGATATACCGAGATTGAATGGTCAGCATCTGCCGATGGAGAGATGGTCTTTACGCTTGAGGGCGGCGAGAGGCTGCTTATTAATCGCGGTAGTATATTTATCACCTTTCAGAAATCCTCTCTTAGGGACAAAATAATAATAGAATAAAAGGACGGGAAATCCGTCCTTTTTTAGTTCTGTATATAGAGCGTAAAATGTTGACTTTTCTGCTATTTTGTGATAAACTATATTAAATTGATATATTTTCAATTCAAATACAATAATTCCGAGAGTAAAAATGACCATAATAGAATTTTACGACAAGACCTCTCTTGACAATATTGCCGGTGCCCTGCTGTGCAACGCAGATCACATCATTCTGATAGGTGATAACCGCAAAAAAATGGAAAAGAGCAAGGTTGTTTATGAAGGAATCCTCCAAGGCAGAGGAAAAAATACCACCATCTCATACATTTCGGTAAACCGAAACAAGCTTTCTGCAATCGTAAAGGTATTGACGAATCTTATATCAAAGGATGAAAGCTATGTTTTTGATCTTACCGGCGGTGACGATCTTTGTCTTGTGGCGGTAGGAGTGCTGATGGAAACCTTCGGCGACCGTATTCAATGCCACAGGTTTAATTTCAAAAACAATACGATTTACGATTGTGATGCAGACGGCAACCTGTGTGCCACACTTCCCTTCAAGCTGTCTATTGACGAGTGCATCAGCATCTACGGCGGCAGGGTTGTAAGAGATGAAAAAATGCCCCTTCACACGTTTGGCTGGAGACTTGAGGGCGATTTTATCGACGACGTGGATATTATGTGGGATATGTGCCGTCGTGACGTCGGCTTATGGAACATCAGGACGGCTATTCTCGGCTCTGCCTGTGAGCTTGCAGATATTGGCGAATCGATGGAGTACCGTTCCGACGTAGATGTATTTCACACCGTTTTGCAAAACAAAAAGCTCGAATTTTATCAATATAAGGAGTTTCTCATCGGACTTGAGAAAAGCTCGCTTATCAGCTCGCTGAATATTGGTGAGCAGGTATCCTTCACCTTTAAGAACGACCAGGTAAAGCGTTGTCTTACCCTGCCCGGACAGATTCTCGAGCTTGCGGTTGCCACGAAAATGCGGGCTATTCTTACCGATGAGGGCGAGCCTCTGTATCAGGATATCAACGTTGGCGTTGTAATTGATTGGGACACCGAGGAGGAGGACGAAGCATACCGTACCATTAACGAAATTGACGTACTGGCTATGAAGGATATGATCCCCGTCTTTATCTCCTGCAAGAACGGTAATTTTGACGAGAATGAGCTATATAAGCTTAATACGGTAGCAGAACGCTTCGGCGGCAAATACGCAAAAAAGGTTCTCGTTGCAACTAAGCTTGACAAATTCGGTCTGAAGAGTGATTTTCTTAAGGCGAGAATGAGAGATATGGATATAAAATATATCGAGAACCTTTCAAATATGACCGATAGCGAAATAGAACAAGCCCTCAGATTTTTATGGCTTTGATAACCTATATATAGAAACAGCGGAGTGATTAGCTCCGCTGTTTTTTAAGCTTCTTCTTATCCTACGTTAGTGCCAAGAGGTGGCGTGGAGATAATACTGTTTCCCAAGGCACTGTTATACCGCCCCTCCATCATCGAAAACTCCACGTAGCGGTATATTTCAATTACGTCATCAAGCAACCGTGCTTCATCAATACCTGATTTCTTATATTCGGTGTTATAGAAGCTTGTCGTAAGGCGTGAACCCTCAAGTCCGGTAGTAATATAATAATTCCAGTAGGCATCGCTCAATTTCTTAAGCTCGGGCAACCCCGATATCTCTCTGTTAACGATGTTTTCAAGCGGTTCGTCGTGGTCAAGAGCCAGATCCTCTAACAGTCTTGCAACGGTTTTGACGCAGCCCATAAAGGTTTTCTTTTTAATCACCTCGGTAAACACGTCGTAGCTATTGCCACCACACCAAGCCTTAATACCTCCCACAATATCTAATCTATCGATTTGCTCCAGGGTAACGTAGTCCTTATTGGCATTAACAAGGAACTTTGTTTTATTCAGGCACTTAGCCATCATATCAGCATATTTTTTGTGATAAAGCGGATGGGCGGAATAAATTTTACCAAGCAATCTACAGGGGAAGCAGGTTTTGCATTTCGGATATATTCTATCCTGCGTTTCAAGGCGGAAAATAAAATTATCTATTATTTCATCAGGAGTATATGATACGGCAAAAACCTTATTATACTGGCTTTTACCGTTAATCCTAAACACCCCCGAGTCAACGAATCTTTTCAGCATAACCATTCCGGATTTGTAATTTGATAAGGTCTTTTTGGAATAGTGTGAGTAAGGATATTGAAGCTCTGCCTTTAATAACGATATTAAATATTCGCAGTACATCACCCGTGAACGCTTGGTTAATACAAGTAAGCGATCGTAAATTGAGGAGTACTTTTTGAAATCCTTTTTCGCGAGCTTCTCGTAAGTGCCCTTTACGTATGAAAAATAGGACGAAACGCTCTTTTTATCTACACCGTTAGCAAGCATAAAGGCCTCAAAATGCTTTTTCATAATATATACCTCGCTATGATTATTTTAAAATAATTATATCATAATTTCAAATCCACATAGGTTCTTCTTATTTTTTCGTTATTTTCCAAAAGTGTAATTTTCATAGCAATCACCTCTCTAAATACATTATAAAGTATGATTTTGAAAAAGTCAATACATCAGTATAAATCCCCTTTATTTACAAATACTAACATCACACCT
>JAZNWM010000048.1:0-2633 GCA_045593345.1 Eubacteriales bacterium | reverse complement strand
ATCCTGGAGCGTCCCTCTCTGTATGCATCAAGATCCTTTATCTGACGCTTGGAGGTAATATAGGCGAGGAAAAGCTCGAACTCGTCCTTATCGACGCTTCCTCCGCTCTTCTTCTCTATTCCGAACTCCTTGAATATCTCGATAATATCCTTGCTCTTTATGTCAAAATCCTTGGAAATCTGTGTAATTTTGGTGGGTAAATTGGTCATAAGAATCACCGTTTCCCTGGGCGGGAAACTCCCTTTCTTTTTAGTTTGTGCCGGGGGTGTCTGCCGTATCGATGGCACGGCGTATCTCCTCTGCAAAGCGATCGTCAGTAACGGCAACGGTCGCAGGGGCGTAAAGCTTGCCAAGCAGTCTGCCAAGCTCGCTTGAATCTATGTTAATGATAAGGGCGTCAACACCGTAAAACGCTGCCTTAGTGAGAAGCTTTTTCTTAGTCCCCTCAGAGGCGTCGTGGGAAATAAGCACAAGTCTTGGCTTATCCTTACCGCGTTTTGCTAATGCCGAGCATACCGACTCGGTGCCGACGGTCAGCCTGCCGGCACGCATAGCAAAGCCAAGCATACCGCAAAGGCGTGTGTTCATTTTACTGTCCAACCTTCAGTTCCTCTTCCATCTTCTCATACAGCTCCTCCGAGATATGGCAGTCAAGCGAGGTCTCGATCCTTCTCGACTTTCTCGCCTTCTTAAGACAGGCGGGATTCTTACAGATGTAAGCTCCTCTGCCCGACCTCTTGCCCGTCAGGTCAAGTACAACCTGACCCTCGGGAGTTCTCAGCACTCTGATGAGAGTATTTTTCGGGAAATGCTCACCGCATCCCGTACATCTTCTGGTCGGAATCTTTTTAGCGGGCGAATCAGCCATAGCCTTACGCCTTGATGTCTATCTTGCAGCCTGTAAGACGGGCAACCAGCTTTGCATTCTGGCCCTCCTTACCGATTGCGAGAGAGAGCTGCTCGGGAGCAACCGTCACACGGCAGGTACGCTCATCCTCAAGGTAAACGTCAAGCACCCTTGCAGGAGAAAGTGCCTCGGCAACGTACTCACAAATATCCTCGCTGTATCTGATGATATCAACCTTCTCACCCGAAAGCTCTGCCAGGATAGCGTTGATTCTCATACTGTTCTTACCAATACAGGAGCCAACCGCATCAACGTTCTCATCGCGGGAGTAAACGGCGATCTTGGTTCTGCTTCCTGCCTCGCGGGCAACGCCCTTGATAATAATAGTTCCGTCTGCGATCTCGGGAACCTCAAGCTCAAAGAGCCTCTTTACGAAATGGGGGTGTACTCTGGAAAGGGTGACGATAGGTCCGCGGGTCTCGCCCGACTTAACCTCGGATACGAACACCTTGATTCTGTCGCCAACGTCGTAGCTCTCGCCGGGAATCTGCTCCTCGCGGAGAAGAGTAGCATAGCCTGTGCCGGTGTCAAGGATAAGGTTGCCGTTTGAGGTATCAACCTTATCAACGATAGCGGTGATGATCTCCTCACGCTTCTCCTCATACTCTCTGGTCTGTCTTTCTCTCTCGGCGGTACGGATTGCCTGAACGAGCATCTGCTTACCTGCCTGTGCGGACAGGCGACGGAAATCCTTTGTCTTAAGCTCGGTCTCCACGATACCGCCAAGCTTGTGACGGCGGGAAAGAGCCTTTGCCTCGCTGTAGCTGATCTCACAGTTCGCATCGCGGACCTCTCCGTCGGGAACGACTGTTCTCTGCTGGAATACCTTCATATCCCTCTTCACAGGGTCAAGCTGTACACGAATTACCGTAGTGGGACCAACCTCTCTGCGGCAGGCGTTTGCAAGAGCAAGCTCGATCTGCGAAATCATATACTCCTTTGATATGCCGTTTTCCTTCTCAAGAAGGTCAAGGGCGGTGAATAACTCTGCATTCATTTTTCGGTTATACCTCGTATTATATACGATCCTTTCCTGTTTTTTGATATATGTTAATTTTAATAAATCTCTACTTAATCTTCAAAATAAACGGTGGTAAGCTTTGAGATCTCGCTCTGTGTGAGCTGAATCTCACCGTCGGGCTCGGTGATGGTGATAACACCGTCCCGGAAGGAAGAAAGAATGCCTACAACAAGCTTTTTACCGTTCTTCTGGGCAAAGAGCTTAGCCCTTACCTTCTCTCCGACAGAGCGGCTGATATGCATCTCGGTGCGAAGCTCACGCTCTACACCGGGCGAGGACACGTCAAGATAATAAAAGCCCTCGATAGGGTCGCACTCGTCAAGAATGGGGTCTATTGCACGGTGCACCTTCTCGCAATCCTCAATGTTGATGCCACTCTCGGAATCAATGGTGATCTCAAGGTGATAATCGGCCCCCACCTTTGAATAGGTGATGTCCCAGATCTCATAGCCAAGCTCGGTTATGGTTGACTCTACGGCGTCTCTGACAGTTTCTTTGATACTCTTTTTCATTATCCCGTCCTCCTATAATAATTTAATTACTAACCTGAATATTTTCGTCGCAGCCGCGACGTGTACGACTGCTGCCGCTTGAAATTTGCCTACGGAAAAACCGTATGCTTCCTTCGCAAGCGTTGCCTTTTCGTTCCCGAAAAGACATTGTGAAGGGGCTGTCGCTTTCGCGACAGCCCCATAAAACACTATT
>JAZNWM010000047.1:0-3461 GCA_045593345.1 Eubacteriales bacterium | reverse complement strand
CCACGTTTGTGAGTTCTGCGGAATTGACGATCCCGACCATTACTTCGTAATGACTATTCCCGAGGCACTTAACGCGGTCGACGGCAAGAAGGTTGAGGTCAGCGGTACGGTTTGCACCATCAACACCGTATGGAGCGACAGCTTCGGCAACATATCCGTCACCATTGAGGACGGCGAGGGCAACCAGCTCTACATCTACCGCCTTGCCACCAAGGTTGAGCTTGGTGACATCATCACCGTAAAGGGTGCTATGGCAACCTACAACGGAAGCAGACAGATCGCCCAGGGTGCAACCGCAACCATTGACGGCCACGATACCGGCTTTGACTATAAGGAGGTTACGGTTGAAGAGGCTCTTGATGCGGCGGATAACTCCAATGTTATCGTAAGTGGAATTGTAGTTGCGATTGATATCGCATACGACGAGGGCTACGGCAATATGTCGGTTTATATCTCTAACACCGACGGCACGGCAAGACTTTATCTCTACAGACTTACGGGTCAGGTTGAGCTTGGTGACATCATCACCGTAAAGGGCTCTATGGCTACCTACAACAGCCAGCGTCAGCTTACGGGCGGCACCTTTGAAAAGACGGGAACACATAACTGTACCGATATTGCCAGCCCCACCTGTATGAAGGGTATGCATTGCAGATTCTGCGGCAAGTCCTGGGGCGAGCCCTACAACCACAAGGACGATGACCGCGACTACCTTTGTGACTATGAGTGCGGTGTAGTTATCCTTCCCAACGCCGACAGCACTCTCACCATCCCGCAGGTGAACGAGATCGGCTCGCTTCTCAGCCATAACGTCTTTACCACCGGTAAATACTACGTTGTTGGCAGAATAACCGAGATCGCAAGCACCACCTACGGCAATATGTATATTACCGATAACGAGGGTAATACCGTATACGTTTACGGCTTCTACAACGCAGACGGTTCGGCAAGATTTGACGCTATGGAAAATCAGCCCGCCGTTGGTGATATCGTAAAGGTATACGCCATCTTCGGTCAGTACAACAACGTGATCGAGCTTAAGAACGCCTGTATGGTAGAGCGTTATCCCGTAGTCGAGGGCTCGCAGGGTCTTACCTACTCGCTTAACGAGGACGGGGAATCCTACACCATCACCGGCAGAGGCGTGTGCGGTGATGCTGAGATAGTTATTCCTGCGGAGTATATGGGTCTTCCCGTTACCCATATCGGCGAGGACGCATTTGCAAACGATTCGACCATAACAAGCGTGACTATGCCCGATAGCATTACCGAAATAGGCTCGTGGGCATTTGGCGGCTGCGAAAGACTTACGTCCGTAAGGCTCAGCGATAATATTACCACGCTTCCCTCCCGCGTATTTTACAGAACCGCAATAACCTCCATCGTGCTTCCCGAATCGTTTAAGGTTATAGATAAATATGCTTTCCAAAGCTGCTATTCTCTTGAAACCATTACGATTCCCAAGACGCTTGAGAGCATCGGCACCGAGGCGTTTGACGGCTGTCCTATCACAACCGTTTACTACGGTGGCAGCGAAGCCGATTGGGCGAATATCTCCATCGTTGATTACTGCAACGATGCGATAAAGAATGCACCTAAGGTTTATAACTACACTAAGCCCTCGGAAGGTCTTGCGTTTAACGTTGGCACCGATAATACTGCTCAGGTAGACAATATGGGGACTTGTACCGATACAACGGTTGTAGTTCCCGCCACCACTTCCGACGGCTATGCCGTATCGGGCATTGAAAGTATGGCATTCTATAACAAAACCGAGATTACAAGCGTAATTCTCCCTGCAGGTATGAAGGTAATCGGCAACGATGCCTTCGGTCTTTGCTCATCGCTTGCAAGCATATCCCTTCCCGACAGTGTCGAGGAGATCGGCACCGGTGTATTCGCCGATTGTACGTCGCTTACAAGCATCAGACTTCCCGCAAGTCTTACAAGCCTTGGTAAAAACGTTTTCTACGGTTGCACCTCGCTTACCAAAATCTATTATAACGGTAGCATAGACGAATGGAATTCTCTTTCAAAGGATGAGCTTTGGAACAACGGTACGACGGATTACACCATCTACTGCACCGACGGTGAGATTTCGAAGGATGGTACCGTTACAAAATACTAATCTTTACTAAAATCTCATAAATAAAACGAGCCACCCGAGGATTTTCCAAGGGTGGCTTAAATATTCACTTATTCCTCATCCGGAACGAATTCGAGTATATCCTCAATTTTACAACCCAAAACCGAGCAAAGTCTTGCTAAAACATCGGTATCAAGTCTGGTTATCTTATTGTTGCAGTAATTGTTCAGCTGAGTACGCTGCATTTCTGCTCTGTGGCTTAACTTATTCTTGCTTATGCCAACTTTTTTAATCATCTCATCAAGTTTGATTATGATTTTTCCGTGTCCGTTCATAATATTTACCTACTTACTTACAAAAAACTATTGACAAATACATTATAGACAAGTTATAATAAAAAAGTAAGATGTAAAAAGTCTTGTGTAACTTGTTACACATATAAGGAGATGAGGACTATGAACGAAAAGGTTGGAGTAATAAAGGAAATAGATAATCTTGGCAGAATTGTAATACCAAAGGAAATGCGTGATCGCCTTTCCCTCGGAAAAAGCGTAGAGGTTGTAATAACCGAAACCGGCGTGCTGGTACGTAATCCCGAATACAAGCTGGTAAGAGTGAGCACAGATATTTCGGACGAGAAAACTGACAATAAAATATAACGAGCCACCCGAGGATTTTCCAAGGGTGGCTTAATATTTTTTAATGGTTTTCTTTCATATTTTGCTTTACGGTTTTGCAGGATGAAATAAGCATCACACGCAGGTGGGCACATTGAGACGAAAGCGAATTAAAGGTTTGCTCATCAATATATTCCGTTCTAAATAGCAATTCAAGCCAATAGCCTGTTTCACTCGCTTCTTTTAAGGCAATTTCAAGCTTGGAAACGAAATCCTTCTTTCCTTGTGCATACTGTGCCTCGTGAATATTAGCTCCAATAGAAGTGCCACTTCTGCCTATTTGATTAGAAATAATCGTTTCGTGCTTTGCCTTTAAAGATTTAACAAGATCTATAATTTTTACCGAAAAATCCATAGAAACATCGACGAGCTTATTATCCTTCATATTTAAGCATCCCGTTATTTATAATGATGTATTTGCTATCGCAAAAATGATGTTATGCTATGCATAATGATGTTGCTCGTTTCACTCGCAATGATGTGATGTTTGCAGTAAAATGTGGCGAAGCCACACATCATAAGGCGAAGCCGCCATCATTGGCGAAGCCTACATCATTTGCCGTAGGCAAACATCATTTTGATACGCAAATCCCATCAAATTCTCTAAATTCAAATGATGTATTTGCTATCGCAAAAATGATGTTATGCTACGCATAATGATGTTGCTCGTTTCACTCGCAATGATGTGATGTTTGCAA
>JAZNWM010000046.1:0-2144 GCA_045593345.1 Eubacteriales bacterium | reverse complement strand
AGTCACCTGCGCTCTTAACTGCTACACCGCCAAAGGCTTCAGGAGTGTTGTCGCGAAGGCTCTGCATAACCTTCTTTCTGTTCTCAATTCCGTCAAGTCCCTCCATATAAATATCAATGGTCTTTTCAGCATAAAGTCCGTAGGTCTTATACAGTTCAACGAGAGCGTCGGAAAGTGTCATACCCTTTTTCTTATAGTAAGCGGTCATTTCAAGGATCATCATAGAGCCCTCGACCGCGTCCTTATCTCTTGCATAAGAGCCGAGAAGATATCCGTAACTCTCCTCGAATCCGAGTAAGAAGCCACCGAACTTACCCTCTGCCTCATAGTTCTTGATAACCTCACCGATAAACTTGAATCCCGTAAGAACGTCGTGAAGCTTAACGCCGTTGTCCTTGGCAATCTTATACGCCATATCGGTGGAAACAAGGCTCTTAACGCAGTATGCGCCCTCAGGAAGAACGCCAAGCTCACGGCGCGCCTTGATAACGTAATCAAGAAGAAGTGCACCCATCTGGTTGCCCGAGATGGTCACAAACTCACCGCCCGCCGTTCTGGTCATAACTCCAACTCTGTCAG
Source organism: Eubacteriales bacterium (assembly GCA_045593345.1). Taxonomy (GTDB): domain Bacteria; phylum Bacillota; class Clostridia; order Oscillospirales; family CAG-272; genus UBA1740. The sequence continues at coordinate 1,565 of JAZNWM010000046.1, read as the reverse complement.
AGTCGGGGTCGGTTGCAATAATAAGGTCGGAGCCTACGCGGTTTGCAATCTCAATACCAAGCTTGAATACCGCACTGTACTCGGGATTAGGCTTCTCAACCGTGGGGAAATCACCGTTGGGAACCATCTGCTCGTCAACGGTATAAAGATGCTTCAGCCCCACTCTCCTGAATACCTCGGGAACAAGTCTGTAGCCTGCACCGTGGAGGGGCGTATATACGACCTTAAGCTCGTCTGCAACCTCTTTAACGGCATTAACGTTTACTGCGGTTGCGAGAACGGCGTCAAGATACTTCTCGTCAAATTTCTCGTCAAGAATGGTGATAAGACCGCACTTAACACCCTCATCAAAATCCATAATGCCCGAAACGTCAAGCACGTCGAACTTGGATCTCTCGGCAGAAACAACCTTAGCCTGCTCGGGTGCGATCTGAGCACCGTCCTCCCAATATGCCTTGTATCCGTTATATTCCTTGGGGTTGTGGGACGCGGTAATATTTATACCTGCAATACAACCAAGCTCTCGGAGAGCAAAGGAAAGCTCGGGTGTGGGACGGATGCCGTTAAAGATATAGGACTTAATGCCGGCACCTGCAAGGACGGATGCACTTACCTTGGCAAAAAGCTCCGAATTATTTCTCGAATCAAAAGCGATAGCAACGCCTCTCTCCTCGCCGCCTGCAAGCTTGATAAGTGCGGCGATACCGCGAGTGGTCTGTGCCACGGTAAAGCGGTTCATAGAGCCGATGCCCATATACATAGTAGATCTGAGGCCCGCAGTACCGAAGTCCATCGGTGCAGTAAAGCGAAGTGCCTTCGCCTCCTCGTTATCACGAATAGAAATTAATTCCTGACGCTCATCCTCCGAAATAACCGAGGATTCCAGCCATCTCTGATACTCTGCGTTATACATTAGAATATTCCTTTCTATTTATGTTATTATTAAGAATTAGCCATTTCTTCAAGTGCAAGGGCGAGCTGATCGGGACAGGAGGTGGGCTTGAAGCCGCACTTGATACCCTTGATCTTCTTTATAGCATCCTCTACTCTCATACCAACGACGAGGGCAGCAACGCCCTGGGTGTTACCTGCACAGCCGCCAACAAACTTGCAGTCGGTAATTACGCCGTCCTCGGCGTCGACGATAACCATTCTGGAGCAAACGCCCTGGGTTTTGTACTCAACGTGATTTTTCATTTTAAACCTCTTTTTATATAAATATTTTATTTTTCATAATAATACATAGTAATTATACAATATATTAATTAAAAATGCAAGAGGAATAGGTGGATTTGTTTTAATAAAAGTAAAATGTTTTTTTAAAAATATATTGATTTTTTGCTCCTTCTATGCTATAATACTACCTGCGACCAATGTTGCACCACGCCGGTATGGTGGAATTGGCAGACGCGTCGGACTCAAAATCCGAAGGTAGCAATACCGTGTCGGTTCGACCCCGACTACCGGCACCAAAAAAAAGAAGACCCCTCCTTGCGGGGGTTCTTCTTTTTTTCGCACCGTCCGTCTCGGGTCGGACCGCTCATTTTCGCAAGAAAATGATAAGG
>JAZNWM010000045.1:0-4316 GCA_045593345.1 Eubacteriales bacterium | reverse complement strand
GTTCAGGACCTTACCGATAAGTATATTAAAGAGATTGATACTCTCACCGCAGCAAAGACTAAGGAAATAATGGAGATATAATTTCTCACGAAAGAGGTTTTCATTGGGTAAAACAGATAGTAAAGCCCGAAGCGGGAGTATAGATTCGGTTGCCATCATTATGGACGGCAACGGAAGATGGGCAACGAAAAGAGGCCTCCCCCGTAGCGAGGGACACGTGGCAGGGGCAAAGGCAGCGGCTTCGGTTCCCGCTCTCTTCCGCAAATACGGTGTGCATCACCTCACTCTTTACGCCTTTTCCACCGAGAATTGGAAACGGCCGAGGGAGGAGGTTGACGCACTTATGGAGCTTATTTATCAGTATATTGACGACTGCATTATCCCCGCCATAAAGAAGAATGGGGATCTGTGCATCAGATTTATCGGTGATAAGTCAGCTCTGTCCGAGGAGCTGCGTAATAAATGCCTTGAGGCAGAGCGTATGGCGTCAGACACACCCTTCGTCTGCAATATTGCCTTGAATTACGGCGGCCGTGCCGAGATCGTCAATGCGGTCAACCGTGCTATTGCCGACGGGCATCAGGAGGTAAACGAGGAGCTTCTCGCGGGCTATATGTATACGGCGGGCTCTCCTGACCCCGACCTTATTATCAGGACGGGTGGCGATTTCCGTATATCCAACTTCCTTCTTTGGCAGAGTGCATACTCTGAAATTATCGTGCTTGATACCCTTTGGCCTGACTTCGGCAGGGCAGACGTTGAAAAATGTATGGCGGAGTTTAATTCGCGACGCCGCAGATTCGGCGGACTTGACTCTCCCGATGGTGAAAGTGAGGAATGAATTAGTATAAAATGAAAAAAAGAGTTATATCCTCGGTGGCTATCCTTGTAGGAATGCTGCTGTTGGTGATTTTTTCGGAATATATCGTATATCCCATAGCTCTTGCCGTTCTTGCGGTAATTGCAGTATTTGAGATTTTCAGGGTTTTTGGCGAGCAAAAAAGACTCGTTCTCTCAATCCCCGCGTATATTCTTGCGGCTGCCTGCCCGATTTGTGCCTATTTTGTGAGTGATGCTCTTGTTATGACCTTCCTTCTCGCACTTGCGGCACTTGTGTTCGTCTATCTTATGTGGCTTATGGGTGTCAGCGTATTCTCGAGGGGTAAGATACCCTTTTCTAAAATATCCGAGGTATTTACCGCAGTTTGCTACGTTGCGGTCTCCTTTACCTCTCTTTCTCTTATGAGATACATCGACCGTACCGTCGGCGTGTTCTTCGTCGTACTCGTTTTCGTTATTTCCTGGGTGTGCGACGTATTTGCCTTTGCGGTGGGCTCGCTTATGGGTAAGCATAAGCTTATTCCCGAGATCAGCCCGAAGAAGACTGTGGAGGGAGCTGTCGGAGGAATTGTTTTCTCCGCACTTTTCTGTATGCTCTACGGTCTGGTTCTCGAATATATATTCGGACTTTCTGCAAATTATCTTTACCTCCTTCTCTTCGGTGCGATCCTTTCGGTCGTGTCCCAGCTTGGCGACCTTATCGCCTCGCTTATAAAGAGAGAATATGGGGTTAAGGATTACGGCAGGATATTCCCGGGTCACGGCGGTGTAATGGACAGATTCGACTCGGTTCTCGCCGTGTCCACCGTCCTTCTCATACTTTCTATAGTATTGCCACCCTTCGCGGCGGTATAATGTGGCGTTATGCCAGGCTAAATAAAATGCCGCCCATACGGGCGGCTTTTGATCCCGGAGTAAACTATGAACAAAGCTATTGCCATCCTCGGTGCGACGGGCTCAGTCGGACAGCAGGCTCTCGACGTTGCGAGGGCGAGAGGATATAGGGTAGATTATATATCCGCAGGAAGCAATTCCGTCCTTGCGGAGCGTATCGCACGCGAATTCAGACCGTATGCCGTTGCTATGGCGAATGTCCGCAGTGCAAACGAGCTTAAATTCCGCCTTCGCGACACCTCGGTTAAGGTGCTTTCGGGCGAGGGTGGGATATGTGAGGGAATAGGCGGCAGCTCTGCTGATACGGTGGTAAACGCCATACTTGGTAAGGCAGGCCTCGCACCCACTATTGCTACGCTGCAGTCGGGCAAGCGTCTTGCTCTTGCTAATAAGGAGTCGCTGGTTATCGCAGGCAATATCGTAATGGAGCTTGCGAAAAAAAACGGTGCGGAGATCATCCCCGTGGACAGCGAGCATTCGGCAATCTTCCAGTCGTTGATGTGCGGCAGAGGAGAGGAGATAAGACGTATTATACTTACCGCCTCGGGCGGCCCCTTTTACGGCAGGAGCAGGGAAGAGCTTGAGCGTATCACCCTTGCCGAAACTCTGGCTCACCCCACCTGGAGGATGGGACGCAAGATCACCGTTGACTCTGCCACCCTTATGAATAAGGGCTTTGAGATAATCGAGGCGGCACATCTCTTCTCGGTAAGCCCGGATAAAATTGAGGTGGTGATCCACCGCGAGAGCATACTTCACTCGGCGGTTGAATACGTTGATAGTAGTATAATAGGCGAGCTTTCACTTCCCGATATGCGTATGTGCGTCCAGTACGCAATTGATTATCCCGATAGAAGGGCAGGCTTGACCCCGCCTCTTGATTTTACAGCCTTGGGTAAATTGACCTTTGCAAGGCCGGATACCACGGCATTTCCTCTTCTTGATATGGCACGCCGTGCCTTCTTTGCGGGCGGTGCCTGCCCCGCGGTGCTAAACGCGGCAGACGAGGTAGCCGTTGATGCCTTCCTTAATGAAAAAATCCGCTTTGCCGATATTCCACGCGTCGTTATCGGCACCTATGAAATGCTTGGTGGGGCAAAGCACGCCCGCACCCTTGATGAAATAGTCGCCTATGACGGCGAGGCAAGACGCATCGCAGAACAATACATCAAATAGGAGATAAATAATTGAACCTTATTAAAACGATAATTATTGCCATACTCGTATTCAGCTTTCTCGTATTCATTCACGAGCTTGGCCACTATATATTCGCCAGGATCTTCAAGGTCACTATAACCGAGTTCTCTATCGGTATGGGCCCGAAGCTTCTTTGGTATGATTCCAAGAAGACCGGCATTCGCTACTGCCTCTCTGCCGTACCCTTCGGCGGCTACGTCGCAATGGTTGGCGAGGACGGTGAGAGCGAGGATCCCAACGCATTTAACAAAAAGCCCGCCTGGCAGCGACTTATTATCACCGTTGCAGGTGCAACCGTAAACATTATTGCAGGCTTTATCGCCGTAATTATTCTCGCATCGCTTAAGGATATGAATATCGGTGATACCACCGTTGCCGCATTTCCCGAGACCTCCTACGAGATCTCCTCCTCCGACTACGGTCTTATGGAGGGTGACGTAATCGTTCGGGTGGACGGCAAGAGGGTGAGAATTCTTGACGAGCTGTCCTATGAGATAATGCGTAAGGGACACGAGCCTATTGATATTACCGTCATCCGCGACGGAAAGGAGATCACTCTCCCCGACGTGCAGTTCCCGACCGCATCCGAGCAGGGGCAGGTGTTCGGTATGATGGATTTCCAGGTCTACGCGGTTGATAAGACGGTTGGCAAGGTGCTTGGCTACTCCGTCTCAAAATCGGTTCTTATCGTCCGTATGTGCTGGGAGTCGATTATTGATCTTATTACGGGCAGATACACCGTTGCGGCTGTCTCAGGCCCCATTGGCATCGGTGAGGTTATCGGCGAGGCGGCGAACCAGGGTGCAGGCCCTCTTCTCAGCATAGCCGCCCTCATCAGCATCAACCTGGGCGTGATGAATCTTCTGCCAATTCCCGCACTTGACGGCGGCAGAACCGTTCTTATCCTGGCTGAGATGATCTCGAGAAAGAAGCTTCCCTCGAAGGTAGAAGCAACCATCAACGCCGTCGGTCTTGCCGTTCTGCTCGGCCTCTCGGCAATAATAATGATAAAGGATGTCATCGGATTATTCACCTGATGGAGATTTTGCTTTGAAATATAACGATTACAGAAGAGTGAGGAGAGAGGTATCCGTCGGCTCGCTTAAAATAGGCGGCAGCAGTCCCATCTCCATTCAGTCTATGACCAACACCGATACCCACGATATAGACGCCACCTATAACCAGGCGGTGCGGCTTCGTGAGGCGGGCTGTGATATTCTTCGTATCACCGCACCCGATATTGAGTCGGTCAGAGCCTTCACCGAGCTGAAGGCCCGCGGCATTGATATGCCCCTTGTGGCAGATATTCATTTTGACTATAAGATCGCCCTTGCCGCCGTCAGGGCAGGGGTGGATAAGATCCGCATAAACCCCGGCAACATCGG
>JAZNWM010000044.1:0-7229 GCA_045593345.1 Eubacteriales bacterium | reverse complement strand
ACCGCTTGGCCTCCGACTTAGTCTTGGCCAGGTTGCCTCCCAGACCCTTGCGGCCATCGGTGTCACTGATTCCGTAGTACGTATGCCGGTTTTTCGTCCCTGCATCGGTCTTGATAAGAATGAGATAATTATACAGGCACGCCATTACGGTACCTTTGACACATCCATCCTCCCCTTTGAGGACTGCTGTACCGTATTTACTCCCCGCCATCCCAAGACACAGCCCCGCCTTGACGACGTAATGCGTGAGCTTGATAAGGTGGATGTAGAGGCTCTTATTGACGAGGCATACGCTACGATGTATACCGAAACCAAGCTTATTTACCCAAATTATCGCTAAAATGTCAACAAATATTTACAAGTAACAGCAAAAAAGAGCCTGAGGTAAACCCTCGGGCTCTTTTGAATTCTGCATCTATACTCTGGCTTAACCGCCAAGCATCAAGCTACGAAACGCTGCTCAGGTTCTGCACTCTGCATTCTTCTTTACTTAACCACTTCCAGCTTAATGATATTGGTATTTCCTCTCGGACCACCGATAAGACCGCCGGTCATAACAACGTTGTCACCGGGGGAGAGACGAAGCACCGATTTTGCCTGACGCATTGCGTTGTAGAACATAACGTCGTTGGACTCAAACTTCTCGGTCAGAACGGGAAGCACTCCCCAGCTCATATTAAGCTTTCTCCATACCTTCTCGTTGGTGGTAAGACCGATAATGTCAACAGGACATCTGAAGCGGCTGACCATTCTGGCAGTAAGACCGCTGATAGAGTTGACCACGATGCACTTTGCGTTGACGTCAATAGCCATAGCACAGGTTGCGTGAGAAACCGCGTCTGCGTTAGACTTGATCTCAAAGCTCGCCTTGTGGAATCTATCTTTATAATTGATGCCGTTTTCGGTAAACTCGGCGATCTCCGCCATATAGCGTACCGCCTCTGCAGGGTGAGCACCCATCGCGGTCTCGCCCGAAAGCATTACGGCAGACGAGCCGTCGTAAACTGCGTTTGCAACGTCGGAGATCTCTGCTCTGGTGGGTCTGGGATTGTAAATCATAGACTCCAGCATCTCGGTTGCGGTGATAACACGCTTACCAAGCATACGGCACTTCTTGATGAGATGCTTCTGTACTGCAGGCACCTCAACGAAGGGGATCTCAACGCCCAGGTCACCTCTTGCAACCATAACGCCGTCAGCCACCTTGCATATCTCATCAATGTTATCAACGCCCGCACGGTTCTCGATCTTTGCAATAATATCAATATCCTGACCGCCATTCTCGTCAAGGAACTCACGTACGGCACGTATATCAGCCTCGCAGGAGATGAAGGAGGCCGCTACAAAATCGATATCGTTCTTGATACCGAAGAGCAGGTCTGCCTTGTCAACCTCGGACAGATATTCCTGTGTCATAGTCTTGTTGGGGAAGTTCATGCTCTTTCTGTTGGAGAGAACACCTCCTACGATAACCTTGCATATAGCGTTATTGCCCTCAAGTCTTATTACCTCAAAGATAACCAGACCGTTGTTGAGAAGTATTCTGTCACCAATGTTGAGATCCTCGATAAGTCTCTTGTAGCTTACCGAAACTCTTGTTTCATCACCCTCAACGTCCTCTGTGGTGAAGATAAATTCGTCGCCGTCCTTAAGCGTAACCTTGCCGTCCTTGAAGGTGCCTATTCTGTATTCGGGTCCCTTGGTGTCAAGCATTATTGCGATAGGAAGACCGAGCTTCTCTCTCACCTGCTTGATAAGGTCCATCTTGGTCTGATGCTCCTCGTGTGTTCCGTGGGAGAAGTTAAGTCTTGCCACGTTCATACCGCTTCGGCACATCCTCGTGAGGATTTCCTCGTTCTCGGATGCGGGACCGATGGTACAGATTATTTTAGTCTTACGCATGTGTTTGCTCCTTTTGTTTTCTTATGTAAAACGCCACGCTGTCTTTTGACGGACGGCTTTTGTTCCTTTATTATTATAACACAAAATTCGGCTTTTTCAACCTTTTTTGAAATCTTTTTAAAATCCCATTTCACAAAGCTCCCGGCAGACCTGCTTATAGAAGGCGTAGATCTTCTCCTTCTGACTCTTTTTGGAGAACAGGTCGATTATCTGCACGTGAGAGACGGGAATATCAAGACAGCTTCCGCGGTAGCAGCCGAACTGTGCCGATTCCTCGGATACCATACCGTCGTTGTTCATTACCTCGTAGTGATGCTGCAGCTTCATAGGCAGGCCCATAACGAAGCAATCCTTTACGTCGGATATGCTGGTGGAATAGCTCTGACAGTATACCTTGTAGGAGAACTGCAGCGTCTCCTCGCTCTCATCCACCGACCGAAGCTGCTGGCAGGCACGAAGCGAGTCGGGGTGCTTGTCACCGAGAAACAGGCAGTAGAACATATCGATAAAGAAGCCGAGTATCTTTTTTATCGGCATTGGCAGCTCCCATATCTTAGATGCGATGATCGAGCCCTTGTGCGGCGTGCAAAGGGTGGTAAGCGAAGCTACGCTGTCCTCCATTCCGAGCCTCGTTATCATATACTTGGAGTCAAGTCCGCCCTTGGAGTGTGCGATAATGTTTACCTTATCGACTCCGCACTCCGCTTTGACCTTTTCTATAAAATTCTTCAGCTGCTCGGCGTTGTTCTCAATACTGCCGAAGCCGTCTGTGTCGGCTACGTATACCTTGTAGCCCTCTTTTTCAAGCTCTCTTCCAATCTGCCCGAAGGCATTAAGTATACGGAGCTGCTTTGCTGCAATTCCGTGAACCAGAACTATCGGATATTTGCTTGACATCAAATCGCCTTCTTTCTGAATAAATCCTACTTGCTTAAAATCTCTATTGCCTCGGCGTATTTTGCCCACCGCTTAAGCATACTCTCGTCAGCCGCATCCACTCTCGCGGGATCGCTGTTGTGCTTAAGATCGGCAAGCTTTACCTTGACTGCAATGGGGTTTTTCTTTATCTCTCTTACGTAATCCATATACGGAACGCTCTTATCGTGTGTCAGTAGCGACACCACCTCCAGAACCTCCTCGGGAAATCCCATTGTCCTAAGGTCGCGAAGCGTCATTCCGCTGTCCTCAATCACATCGTGGAGCAGGGCACAGGTGACCGATATCTCGTCATCCATCTGCTCAGCCAGGTGAAAGGGGTGAAAAACGTAAGGCAGCCCGCTCTTGTCAACCTGGTTTTTATGTATCTCAAAGCATATTTTTAATGCCCTTTTCGTCATCGGCGTGTAGATCATATCTGCCTCCGTCACTTTTTATTCCATTGTAGCACAAAAAAGTCCCTACAACAAGAAGAAAATGTAAATTTTTATATTTTTTAATAAATAAAAGGATACGGAATACAATACTCCGTATCCTTGAAATCCTATTATTCAACGCCTTCGGCCTTGATCTTTGTCAGCACCTCAAATATATCAAGCTCGTAGCAGGGGAAGTAGATGCCCCACTCCTCGCCGTTCTGAATGAGGGTAAGTATGTGATAGGGCTTTACCATAATGTTTCCCATATTGTTTACGGTGATCTTGTATCTGGAGTATCTTTCCTCGTCGTAGCCGACCTCCTTGTTCCAGGAGAGCAGGGAAACACGCTTGTTTACCGTCTTGATCTCCTTAAGACTGTCGTAATTGAAGGAGTACACGTTCTCAAGATCTGCAAGATGGAGATAACCGTCCCGCACGAAGATCTTAACCTCCACGTTGAAGAACTCGCAGGTCTGCATTCCCGTGGCCTTCGGCACAGCCTCGCCGTTCTTTTCTATATACTTGAACAGCATAATATCAACCGTCGGTGCATTCTGAGGAACGTCAAGCTCGTTGTATATAGCGTCTATGCTGGTTTCAATAGCCTCCGCCTGTGCCTCAACTCCCGCATCCTGAAGAACCTCACGCTCCTTCTTTTTGGAGTAAAGGTGAAGTGCCAGCCACAGTCCGCCGCACACTATTCCGCTGATAATAAGCAGGGGAGCATTCCTGAAGGCCTGCTCAATACCCGTATCGGGCAACGCACGGATTATACCGACCAGAACGATTATTGCGTAAAGCCCCAGCAGGTACTTAACCACCTGCACCCATCCGGGCAGCTGACTCTTCTTTACCGTCTCGTTAAGACCGTCGGTCTTCTCGGTAAAGCTCTCCTTCGTCGCACTGGAAATACTGCGACTTATAAAGGCACCGCAGTTTGTGTCCTCGTTGTTCTTATTGCTCGTAATATCAATTCCGAATATAGGCTTCATATTAACCTCCGTCAAAATAAATTTTCCTTTACATTATAATATCATATTTCCGGATAAATTTCAAGCGGATATTGAAAATAATAAAAAAACGAAGCCCCAAAGAGAGCTTCGATTTTAAAAATGCTTTTACCGCAGATCAATTTGATATAGACAGTCGGTTTCCATACTCGCAAGGAAGGAAATAATATTGATGTCGTTAATGTGAACCATTTTCTCGCTCTTATACCTTTTTCCTGCCCAGGCTTTAATTATGTATATGCACTTGGAATTTCGTGCATTTTTTAAATCACAAATCAGCCTCGCAAGATCAACAAGCTGCTCTGCATTCTCATCCCCCTTGCCGACGGGAAAATCACAGTCACATACCCAATCGGTGACGCGAAATTCGTAAGAATCATTGATAATGCACATCTTCACGTCGTGCTTTGTGCCTATAGAAAGCTTGTAATGTGACTTCCTCGAGGCATTTTCATAATCATCGTTATTTATTGCCTTGTCCGTCGCTCCGTATAAAATGTAGCACATACGCTTGCCTCCTATCTTAAGTATAATTATAATAACACAAAAACACGAAATTTTCAACTATGCATCACATTCGCCCAATAAATCCGGATTTAAGATTTTAAGTATAGTAGCATATCCCACAATTTTTGCACCTTCTTGGATATTGATTTTCTTGCCCACCCATAGACAATGTGGGTAAGCTTCAGGAGCAATAAAGGTGATTGTACCCTTTGCCGTGCCATTAGGAGCTACGGTTTGCACGTTATAATAGTGATGGACACCGGTCGTCAAATAATCGCCTGTTACCAAATGCATAGGGCGATAGCCGTCTACGGCAGGATTCTTTCTTGTCCCAATAAATTCAAACAAAACTTCAACGTCTGGTTCTCGCTCAAAAATTGTTTTTTCCATACAATCACCGCCTTTCTGAAATTATTATACCACAACAAAACAAAAACCGCAATCCTTTTGTATCGGAATTGTGGTTTTTATTTGGCGGAGATGAAGAGCTCCTCTAGGAACGCGATGCGTTCCGTTGCACGCGTAGAGTTTCTAAACTCCGAGAGTCCTCGGTACACTCGGACACTCGCTTGTTAAGAAACTCTAACTTGTCGCTGTCGCAAAACAACACTCAGTTGTTTTGCTCGGCTCACTCTTGCCCCGCCGCTTTGCGACGGTGCAAGTCGTAGCAAATCTCTTCACCTCCGCCAAAAAATAAAAAATTCGGAGCATCCGAATGGACGTTCCGAATTTTTGGCGGAGATGAAGAGATTTGAACTCTTGCGCCGATTGCTCGACCTACACCCTTAGCAGGGGCGCCTCTTCACCACTTGAGTACATCTCCGTGTGAAGCCGTTATTAACTTGCCATAACATTATAGCAACTTTTGTTTCTTTTGTCAAGTGCTTTTTTAAAAAGAGTTAAGTTTTTTCGGGCTTTTTTGCCCGATTTTTATTTTTTATAAAAAAATTATTAAAAAGTTTTATAAAACTTAACACAAATTCTGATTTATGTGGTATAATAATATGAATCAATATGCGTCGGACACGACGCCATTAACGGAGAAAGCTATGTTCGGTTACGTAAAGCCGCTTCTTGGTGAGATGCTCGTACGCGAGCACGAATTCTATAAGGCGACCTACTGCGGCATCTGCCGTGCTATGAAGAAGCATACCGGCGGTCTGTCAAGCGTTACTCTCTCATACGACAGCGTTTTTCTCGCACTTGTCAGGATGCTTTACATACCCGACGGTGATTTTGCCGCCGAAAAGCGTAGATGTATAGCTCATCCTACGAAGAAACGCCCGATGCTGAAGGAGAACGCGGCACTTGAATATACCGCACGTGCCTTTGCGGTGCTTACCTATTATAAATTAAAGGACGATCTCTCCGACGAGAGCGGACTTAAGCGACTGGGCGTAAGTGCAGTAAGGCCTATCGTTGCAGTAGCTAATTCCAAGGCATCGCTTAGTGACCTTTCCGAAATCGTCAGCGACCGCCTCGACAGAATAACCGCACTTGAGAAGGATAGATGCGAGAGCGTTGATGCCCCCGCCGCCCTCTTCGGCGAGCTTCTTGGCGAGATTTTTGCATACGGTCTGCCCGAGTCCGACAGGCTCGTTCCCTACGAGGTGGGCTACCATCTCGGTAAATTCATCTACGCAGCCGACGCCGCGGAGGACTATGACTCCGACGTTGAAAGCGGCAGCTACAACCCCTTCGTTCTGCTTTACGGCGGAAGACCGCTGACGCCCGAAAACAAGCAGAGCATTAAGGTTGGCCTCATCCTTGAGTGTAAACGGCTTGAGGCAGCGGTAAACCTTCTTCCCTTCGGCAGTCGTGCAACCATCGAAAATATAATTAACAATATCATATATCTCGGCCTCGCAGAGCGTATTAAGTTTCTTGACGGGGAAGGGAATAAGGACAAAAAACGAAAGGAGAAAATCCATTGAAGGATCCCTATTCGATACTCGGTATCACAAGTGATGCCACAGACGAGGAAGTAAAGAACGCCTACAGAGCTCTGGCGAGAAAATATCACCCCGATAACTACGGTGATGACAATCCCCTGAAGGATCTTGCCAACGAGAAGATGCAGGAGATAAACGCCGCATACGATGAGATACAGCGTATGCGTTCTGCGGGCGGCTCTGCATACCGTGGCAACGGCACCTACTACCGCGACTACAGCGGAACAGGTAGCACCTCGGGTGTGTATTTTGAGATCAGAAAGCTTATTAACGCGAAGAAATTCCACGAGGCAGAACGCCGCATTGCCGAGGTTCCCATCAGCGACCGAACGGCAGAGTGGCATTACCTTAACAGCGTTCTTCTTATGCACCGCGGCAACGTAAACGACGCTATGCGTGAGCTTGAGATGGCCTGCAGTATGGAGCCCGGCAATATTGAATACCAGAAGGTGAAGGAGATGTTCAACACTACCTCCCGCGGATACGGCAGCACCTATTACGGC
>JAZNWM010000043.1:0-3728 GCA_045593345.1 Eubacteriales bacterium | reverse complement strand
GCCTCCGACTTGAGGAGAACACAGGCGTCAGCTACACCATCCGCGTAGTAGACCAGAACGGTGATGCGGTTGTAGGAGCAATGGTGCAGATGTGCTCGGATAGCTGCTTCCCGTTTGATCCCACCGACGAAAACGGTGAGTCGGTAAGCATTAGAAAGCAGGATGACTTCAAGGCACAGATCATATCCCTCCCCGACGGTTATACCGATATTACGAACGGTGAATACCAGCTGTTCAGCGGTGATGCCGAGGGTGGCTTTACCGTAACCATCGTGGTAACCAAGAACTAAGCATAAATAAAAAGCAAGCACGGGATTTATTCCTTAGTGCTTGCTTTTTATTTTTGCATCAAACGACGTTCTTTTCGCTCTTCTTACGGGGCAGACGCTCCACCAGCCTGAAGCCGTCTATCTCTCCCTTGCACATCGCATTAAAAATACGGTGCTTTACACCCTTATTGCTCCTCTCAAGCTCGGCGAGGAGCTTTTTCATATTCTCACGCTCGGTGGCGTGATCCTCGGGGCAAAGGCTCTTTACCACAGGCAGACTCCTTCGGTTCACGAAATACTGTACGTCCTTTTCGGTGGCGTAGAGCAGGGGACGTATAAGCCCAAGCTTACGGTTTGACAGATACGACTTGGGCGAGAAGCAGCCCAGCCGTCCCTCAAAGAACATATTCATCATAAAGGTTTCCACCGCATCGTCAAAGTGATGGCCGAGAGCCACCTTGTTGCAATTCTCTGCCTGTGCCGCCGAATGCAGCGAGCCGCGACGCAGCTTCGCACACAGCGAGCAGGGGTTCGGCTCCTTGCGGATATCGAAGACAATCTTCGCAATATCGGTCTTTTCTACAACGTATTTAACGTTTATTCTGCGGCAGAACTCCTCTATCTCGGAAAAATCCATACCCTCAAAGCCCATATCAACGGTGATTGCAACCACCTCGTATTTCTTGGGATAGAAGCGACGCATCTCCGCCAGCGTCTCAAGCAGTACAAGAGAATCCTTGCCTCCCGACACACCTACGGCGATCCTGTCACCATCCTCTATCATACCGTAATCCTCAACCGCCCGCCTGACGAAGCTGAGCATTCTTCTCATTTCACTCATAGTCAAAAATGAATCCTTTGCATAAACTGAAAAAGAACCTTGGGCGTAAAGCCATTCCACGCCGACAAGACTCAAAAAAACGGAGGTTTTTATATGCCGATTAAAATCTATATTGATCAGGGACACAACCCCTCCGGCTTCAATACGGGAGCCGAGGGTAACGGATATTACGAGCAGGATATAACCTACGAGATTGGCAGACGGCTGTATAACCTTCTGCTTACCAATCCTGAGTTTACACCACGACTCTCCCGTCCCACACCTGATACTATCCGAGGAACGAGTAATTCCTCAAGCCTTGTGGATAGGGTAAACGAGGCGAATGAATGGAATGCGGATATATTTATCTCGCTTCACACAAACGCTGCCGAAAATCAAAATGCCACAGGAAACGAGGCATTGGTCTATGGCCCGGGGCAAAGGGTGGCAAACGACCTCGCCGCCCGAATTTTAGAGCAGCTTACGCTAACCACCGGCCTTCGTAACCGAGGCATAGTCTACCGTCCCGGCCTCTACGTGCTGAAGGAGACCGAGATGCCCGCCGTCCTTGTGGAGATGGGCTTCATAAGCAATCCTTACGACGCCGACCTGCTGGCCAACTCACCCTACCTCTTTGCCACGGGGGTTTATAGGGGAATACTTCAGTATTACGGCCTACTTTAGCTTGATACAGTCAAGCGACAGATATTCCTCTGCCATAGTGGGCGTTGTGGCGTGAAAATCAAAGCTTGCACCGCATCTCTCACACCATACCTGCATACCGCCGTCGGTAAAGCGTATGTCGTAGGGCCCCTCTCCGCAGGGACATTCTACCTTACCCTCGGCCTCAAGGTCCTTTACAATGAAGCGAAGGGTGTCGTATACCGCAGGGTCGGGAAGCACCTCACCCTCGTCCACGTCCTGGGGCTGAATGTCAGAAAGCTCCTCTGCCTCCAGGTTTTTCATAAGAGCAACAAGCTCCTCACCCGTACGGCGAAGCTCCTCGCCCACAGTCTCCTCGTCACCGATGAAGGCGATATCCATTCCCGAGTAGGGACAGCTTACGAGAAAGCGTTCCTTGTCGAAGAAAATCCCCTCGCTTATCTGGTAGGAGTGGTTCTGCCTGCAGAACAGACAGGGCACCGACAGGCGTATTTTGTTATCCTGAGAAACTGTAATATCAAGAGATTGCTCACTTCCGCAGGAGCATCTGAGCCTGAGCATATTTGCAGACAGGGCAAACCTGCCCACAAGTCCCAGCACCGCCTGACCGCAGTCGGGACAGCGATAGGCTATATGTCTTTGTTTTGGTGATTCTGCCATAAAATATCTCCAAGTTTTATTGTTTTATTTGCCGTGACGCATTTCAAACCATTGGTCCATAGTGATAAGCACCGACCTCGGCTTCTGTCCCTCCATAGGGGAAACGATGCCTAATTTCTCCATAACGTCAAGGAATTTTGACGCTCTTGCGTAGCCAATCATAAATCTTCTCTGTATCATTGACGTGGATATTTTCCCCGTCACAATGGCCATCTCAACAGCCTCGATAAACATTTCGTCACGAAGATATTCTGCCATCTCGCTGCCGCTATCATACGAGCATCCTTCGACATCGGATACGGCTGCCGTATTGGTCTTCTTTGCTTTCGGCTTCGGCTTAAATATCTCCTCGGCAAGAGCGTCGATCTCTGCAAGAAGCTCGGCGTCAAAGCACAGGGGAGCGTACTTCTCCTTAAGTCCGTCAATCCCCTCCTGAACCTCAAGGTCGCTGACGTATGGCGTCTGCACTCTTATGGGCCTTGTAATACCGGGGTAGGAGTAAAGGGCGTCGCCGTTTCCGATAAGTCTCTCTGCCCCCCTCATATCAAGCACGGTGCTTGAATCCTTCATCGAACACACCTTGAAGCATACGCGGGTGGGCATATTTGCCTTTATAACGCCGCTTATCACGTTAGCGGTGGGACGCTGGGTACCTATTATAAGATGTATGCCCGCCGCACGCGACTTCTGTGCCAGGCGTACGATGTAATTTTCGGCATCCCGCCTTGAGGTGAGCATCAGGTCGGCAAGCTCGTCTATCACGACAACTATTCTCGGCATTATCTCGCCGAGGCTCTCCTCTCGTGCTCTTCTGTTATATGATTCAATATTTCTTACCACCAATGACGCAAATTTCGAGTATCTTCTCTCGGTTTCCTCAACCGCCCATCTGAGTGCCGCCACCGCCCGCTTATTGTCGGTAATAATAGGCATAAGCAGATGGGGAAGTCCCGCATAGTGACTGAATTCCACCATCTTGGGATCAATAAGAATAAGCTTCAGCTCCTCGGGGTCTGCACGGTGTATAACCGTGTGAAGCATAGAGTGGATAAATACCGATTTGCCCATGCCCGTAGCACCCGAAACGATGGCGTGGGGCATTTTTGCTATATCTGCGTAAACCGCATCGCCGCGAAGATCAAAGCCAATGCCAACCGCGGTGTCGGAGCTCATACTCTTGAATTCCTCGCTTTCGGTAACGGCGGATATGGGGGCAAGCCTTCCGTTCCTTCTCGGTACCTCAATTCCAATGGCACCGGAGCCCGGGACGGGGCAGTCAATACGAACGGTAGAGGAGGGGATAAAGAGGGAAAGAT
>JAZNWM010000042.1:0-6715 GCA_045593345.1 Eubacteriales bacterium | reverse complement strand
AAAATTCTGCCCGAAAACGATAAAAATGATTGAAATGGACACAATTTTTGGGTATAATATAAGGATAGAACAGAAAGAAGCCCCGCAAAATGCGGGCGTGAGAAAGGAGGAGCGCGACCATTGTATCTGAAATCTCTTGAGCTGCACGGCTTTAAGTCCTTTCCCGATAAGACCGTTTTAACCTTTGAGCAGGGGGCCACCGTCATTGTCGGCCCGAACGGAAGCGGTAAGTCAAACCTCTCCGATGCGATGCGCTGGGTATTGGGTGAAATTTCGTCCAAAAGCATCCGCGGTACCAAGATGGAGGACGTTATTTTCGGTGGCGCCGACGGCAGACGTCCGATGGGCTTTGCCGAGGTATCGGTAACCTTCGACAACTCTGATCCCGAGCACCGTCTTGATTCAGAATTTGATGAGGTAGTCGTTACCAGACGATACTACCGTTCGGGCGAGAGTGAATATCTTATCAACCGTCAGCCCAGGCGTCTGCGTGACATCTACGAGCTGTTTATGAATACGGGTGTCGGCCGTGAGGGTTATTCCATCATCGGACAGGGCAAGATCGCCGAGATCATCTCGAAGAAGAGCGATGAGCGTCGTAATATCTTTGAGGAGGCGGCGGGTATATCAAAATTCCGTCACAGAAAGGAAGAGTCCGAGCGTAAGCTTAAGGGTGCACAGGACAACCTTGACCGTGTAAGAGATATTCTTACAGAGCTTGAGATGCGTGTCGGCCCCCTTGAGAAGGAGGCAGAGAAGGCACGTAAGGGACTTGCTCTTTATGAGGAGAAGAAGCGTTGCGACGTTTCTCTCTGGCTCTACGATACCAAGCAGATCCGCGAGGATATTGAGGAGGCGGATAAGGCACTTCGCCTGTCAAAGCACGATCTTGAAATCATTGATCAGGTTATTGCCGATCTTGAAATACAGAACGAGAATCTTTACGAGAAGGCACAGCAGTCCAAGGCGGCCTCCGAGCAGCTGCTTGATAGGATTCGCGAAACTACCGATAAGCTTCATCAGCTTGATAACTCCCTTCAGGTTGCCGAGACCAATTATTCTCATTCGGCAGAGCTTATTTCCAACTGCAGAGTCAGAATCGGTGAAATAGACTCCAGCCGTATGACTCTTGAGAGCAGCAGGACGGAATATCTTGAAAAGAAGGCAAAAATTGAGGCAGAATATAAATCCGTTATGGATGACAGGCTTGAGCTGCTTGCCGAGGAGCAGCGACTTCTTCGTGAGATCAACGAGGCTCGCCGCCAGCTTGAGGAGGCTCTTGACGAGCTTTCCGTCGAGGAGGGCAACGCATCCTCTCTTAACGTAAGGATCAGCGTGCTTGAAAGCTCCCGCGAGAGCGGAGGCTCAAAGTCACAGGATATCGAGCGTGAGATTGCAAAATACGAGGAGGAGTCTCTTATTCTCAAGGCAGAGGCAGAGAGATGCGAGAAGGCTGCATCGGGCTTCAAGAAGAGCATTGCCGAGAAGGATGAGATCATCGGAGAGAGCGAGAAGAGGATAGCCGAGCTTTCTATTGATCGCGACCGTGCATACGCCTCTCTTAACGATGCGAAGCTTCGCCGTGCATCTCTTATTCAACGTGCCGACGTGCTTCAGAGCATGAACGATCACTTTGAGGGCTATGCCGAGAGCGTTAAATTCGTAATGAAGGAATACCGCGGCGGCAGACTTCATACCGAGGGTAAGATTCACGGCCCGCTGTCCTCTCTTATAAATATTGAAAAGCAGTATATTACGGCAATAGAAACAGCACTTGGTGCCAGCCTGCAGAATATCGTTGTTGACAATGAGGATACTGCGAAGGCGGCTATCGGTGCTCTTAAATCGGCAAACGCGGGCAGAGCTACATTCTATCCCATCAGTGCTATCAGATCGGCGAGCGAGACCGACGAGATCCGTGCGGCACAAGGAATGGTTGGCTACGTTGGACGTGCCGACAGACTTGTTAATTCTGAGTCTGAATACCGTTCGGTTATCGAGTGGCTTCTTCTCAGAACGCTTGTTTTTGACAACATCGACAATGCGGCAAGGGCGGCAAAGCAGCTTCGATATAAGGTGAAGATCGTCACCCTTGACGGTCAGGTCATCAACGCGGGCGGTGCATTTACCGGTGGTAGTGCAAAGCGTGACAGCGGAATTCTTTCAAGACTCAGCACCATTTCCGAGCTGAGAAGCGAGGCAGAGGGACTTGATAAGACTATTTCGGCTGCCGAAAAGAAGCTTGCGGGAATTGACAAGGAAATTTCCGACACACGCGACAGACTTCGCGATGCAGAGCAGGAGAAGGAGCTTCTTCTCACACTCTCACGCTCGCAGTTTGCGGCTCTTGACAACGCAAACGCAAAATACGACGCAAACAACGATATTATAGAAAAGCTTAAGTCTGACCGCGACAGCATCGCAGGTCAGCAGACCAAGGAGGGCGAGGAGCTTGTTACTCTCCGTGCCGAGTATGAGGCGAATATGGAGAGAATTGCCGCACTTAAGGAGTTCAGATCCAGGCGTAGTGCTGAGATGGGCGTGCTTGACGAGAGGCGTGACGAGTGCAATCAGAAGGTTTCCGAGCTTTCTATTAAGGCGGCGGAGATTATGGGTGGCATTCGCAGTGCCGAGGAGATGATCGCGTCCCTTGACGTCAGAATTGCAGAGCTTGAGTCCGACAGAGAGGCCCAGCTTCAGAGAATCAGAGAGCTTACCTCGCAGCGTGAGGGCATTGAGCAGCTTCGTTCTGAGAACGCAGAGGAATGCAAAAAGCTTGAAGAGGAGCTGGAAAATCTCAGGCAGAAGCGTATTGAGGTTGAAAGCGGCAACGATGAGTTTGAGCGTGAAATCAATAATATCCGTCAGCGTCTGAAGGAGAAGAACGCCAGCCGTCAGGTTGCATACGAGGCATATCTTCGTAACGAGAACAGACATCAGTCTCTTCTTGAAAAGCAGGATAAGCTCGGCTCGCAGCTTTGGGATGAGTATGAGATTACCTACGAGGACGCAGTTGGCTTTGGTTATCCTTCGGTTACGGCGGAGAATCGTGCAGAGGTTGCTGCAGCACAGGTTTCCTGCAGAAACAGACTCAGGGCTCTCGGCGGCTATAATCCGGGTGCCATTCAGGAATACGCAGAGGTGAAGGAGAGATACGACAATCTTAACGAGCAGTATACTGATATTTCCAAATCGGCAGAGGAGCTTATTGAGATCATCAAGAGGCTGGAGATTGAGATGCGTTCAAGCTTCATCGACGCCTTTGAGGCAATCAATAAGAACTTCGGCATAACCTTCCGCGAGCTGTTCGGCGGCGGAAATGCAGAGCTTTCGCTTACCGATCCCGAGGACGTTCTTACCTCGGGTATTGAGATCAAGGCAGCACCTCCCGGCAAGATTATTAAGAATCTTTCGCTTCTTTCGGGCGGTGAGCAGTCATTCGTTGCTATAGCACTGCTATTTGCAATACTTAAGGTTAATCCTACACCCTTCTGTATTCTTGACGAAATCGAGGCGGCTCTCGACGAGGTCAACGTATACAGATTCGGTGACTATATTAAAAAGTTCGGTGACGGTACCCAGTTCATTCTTATCACCCACCGTCGCGGAACTATGGAGATCGGTGACAGACTTTACGGCATTACGATGCCACAGAGAGGTATCTCTCAGGCAATAGAGCTTAACGTTAACGAAATTGAAGGAAGAGAAAAGGAGCTTTTAGATGGGGTTCTTTGACAGATTAAAGCAGGGTCTTTTCAAGACTAAAAATGCAATTGTAGATAAGGTTGACAGCTTATTCAAGAAATTCGTAAGGGTTGACGAGGATCTTTTCGACGAGCTTGAGGAGCTGCTCATCTCGGCGGACATCGGCGTTAATACCACCGAGGAGATTCTCGACGAGCTTCGTGAAACGGTTAAGGATAAGAGAATAAAGGAGCCCGCAGAGGTAAAGCGTGAGCTCTTTGATATCCTTCGAAGAATGATCGGTGAGCACGAGCCCCTTAACCTCTCCACCAAGCCCTCGGTAATTCTTGTTATCGGTGTAAACGGCGTCGGAAAGACAACTTCCATAGGAAAAATCTCGGCAGAATTGAAAAGGCAGGGAAAGAAGGTTGTCGTTGCGGCGGCTGATACCTTCAGGGCGGCTGCTGCCGAGCAGCTTGCTGTATGGTGCGACCGTGCGGGCGTAGATCTTATCAGACAGGCGGCGGGTGCCGATCCTGCATCGGTGGTTTTTGATGCTATCAGTGCGGTTAAGAGCCGCGGCTCTGACGTGCTTATCATTGATACCGCAGGCCGTCTTCACAATAAGAAGAATCTTATGGACGAGCTTGCGAAGATTGATAGAGTTATCGCACGCGAGCTTCCCGATGCGGCGAAGGAAACCCTTCTGGTTCTTGACGCCACCACAGGACAGAATGCCGTTTATCAGGCGAAGGAGTTCAAGGGGGCGTCCAGGATCACCGGACTCGTTCTTACAAAGCTTGACGGTACTGCCAAGGGCGGTATTATCATCTCCATCAAAAAGGAGCTTGGCATTCCGGTTAAGTTCATCGGCGTTGGCGAGCAGATCGACGATATGAAGCCCTTTGATGCAAAGGAATTTGCAAGTGCTTTGTTTGAGGAAAATTAATTTAAGGATAAAAATATGTTAACAAGTAAACAGAGAGCCTATCTTCGCTCTATTTCACAGCAGCTTGACACCATCTTTCAGATAGGAAAGGGTGGTGGTATTACCGAGGAAATATGTAATCAGATCTACAACGCACTTGAAGCACGGGAGCTTATCAAGGCGAGAGTTCTTGAGAACAGCGGCTACACCGCCAAGGAGGCGGCTAACGTTATTGCCGAGGTTATCGAGTGTGACGTGGTTTCCTGCGTCGGCTCGAGATTCGTTCTTTACAAGGAGTCGGAGAAAAAGAAGCGTATAGAGCTTCCAAAGTAATTTGGATATTATGAAATTCAATGACAAACAAATTGATAAGCTTCGTTTGACGGTTGGTGAATGCTTATCCGCTAATAGATTCCGTCATACCCTCGGAGTAGAGAAAATCGCCGTTGTTCTCGGCGAGTGCTGTATGTCGGATAAGCTTGATGTTATTCGTGTTGCGGCACTTTTACACGACATTTCCAAGGAATATTCCGAGGCAGAACATATTTTGCTGATGAAAAGGCACGGAATTGATATGTCCGAGGAGGATCGTTCATCACCGCAGCTGTGGCACTCTATGACCGCACCTCTTGTTGTAATGGAGGACTTTCCCGAGTTTGCTTGCGAGGAGGTTCTCACTGCTGTAAGAAATCATACCGTCGGTTCGCCTGATATGTCGGTGCTTGACGAGATCATTTTACTTGCCGACTACATCGAATTTGGAAGAAGCTACGAAGGATGCGTGGCTCTTCGCAAGAAGGTTTTTGATGAGCTGGGGGGCTGTGAAGGAGCTGATGATTGTGTCGCTGTGCTTCACTCTGCGGTTGCAGAATCGCTTGACAACAACATCAAAGAATTCACCTCACGCGGCAAGACCTTCCACAGTAGAACGAAGCTTACCCGTGATGCTATTTTGGCAAAGATAGAAAGGTAAAATTATGGAAAATAAGGATTTAATGAAGGCCGATTCGGGTACCCTTGCCCGTGAGGCGGTTAAAATACTTCTTGAGAGAAAGGCTATTAACGTCACCCTATTCGACGTAAGAGAGAAGAGCAGCGTTACCGATTTTTACGTTAACGCGACCGGTAGATCCTCGACTCAGGTAGCGGCTCTTGCAGACGAGGTTGATGCGAAGCTTTCCGAGAGAGGCAGGGCGGCACTTCGTACCGAGGGCAGAAGGGGCAACAGCTGGATCCTCGTTGACTTCGGCGACGTTATCGTTAACGTTTTTGACCGCGAGTCCCGTGAATTCTATAACCTCGACAGACATTTCCCCGAGGAATCTAAGGTTGATATCTCCGAGCTTGTCAGCGAGGTTGATGCGAAATTTGATTTAAATAAGAATTGAGGCAATAGACAATGAACTACGAACACTCAAATATTGAGGCCAAGTGGCAAAAATATTGGGAGGAGAAGGGAACCTTTAAGACCGACGTCTGGGACTTCTCCAAGCCTAAGTATTACGTTCTTGATATGTTCCCCTATCCTTCGGGCGTTGGACTTCACGCAGGACATCCCGAGGGCTATACCGCAACCGATATTATGTCCCGTATGAAGCGTATGCAGGGCTACAATGTCCTTCATCCTATGGGCTACGACTCCTTCGGCCTTCCCGCCGAGCAGTATGCGGTAAGCACGGGTAATCACCCCAACGGCTTTACCCAGGAGAATATCAAGACCTTCTCGGCACAGCTTCGTGAGCTTGGCTTTGATTACGACTGGTCGAAAATGATCGCCACCTCCGACCCATCCTTCTATAAGTGGACACAGTGGATATTCAAGAAGCTTTATGAAAAGGGCTATGCCAAGCGTATTGAGATGCCCGTAAACTGGTGCGAGGCACTCGGTACGGTTCTATCTAACGATGAGGTTATTGACGGCAAGTCCGAGCGTGGAGGCTACCCCGTTGAGAAGCGTATGATGATGCAGTGGGTTATTGACCAGCCCGCGTTTGCAGAGAAGCTTCTTGACGGTCTTAATGAAATTGATTGGCCCGAGTCTACCAAGGAAATTCAGCGCAACTGGATTGGTAAGTCCACCGGTGTTGAGGTTGACTTTAAGCT
>JAZNWM010000041.1:0-4861 GCA_045593345.1 Eubacteriales bacterium | reverse complement strand
CCTCCGACTCCCCTCGGCACGAATTACACATATCCCTTGCCCGAGGTGTCGGATATTCCCTATGATTACGACGGACTTATGCTTCGTGATCAGATTATAGAGCAGAATGGCCTCAGCTATGTTCTTATAGGATTTAATACGGTTTCCTTGATAAAAATCGAGGCAGAAGGCGATGTGACCATTCCCGACAGCATAGTTTATAAGGGAACGAGTCTTTCTGTCTCCTGTATAGGAAAATATGATGAGGAGAACCGCTTCCTTATCGGAGGCTCGGTTATCGAGTATGATTCCGAGACGAGAGATCATATAGACGTCACCTCACTTTACATACCATCAAGCGTCAGATTCATCTGGGACTTCGCTTTTGACCATTGCTATTCTATCAGAAGCTTTACCGTCAGCGAGGATAATCCCGTCTTCTGCTCGGTAGACGGCATTCTCTTCAGCAAAACTATGCACACGCTTATTAAGTATCCGCTTTCCAAGGCGGGGGCATATTATACCGTACCTTCCGAGACGGTGGAGATCGCCTTCGGTGCCTTCGGTGACGGTGGCAACGTCTTCTGCCCGAGGTACCTTGTTAATCTGACTGTTAACGGCAGCGTTCAGCATATAGGCGTTCTGAACGGCGGCAGGGGATATCGGAATTATCCCGCGGCAAATCCGTCGGATATCCTTAAGAGCGAGGAGTATATCGACAGACTTTACTCTATGCTCGGCTCGGGACTGATGATCGAATGATCTTTAGCTAAAGAGCAGACCTCGGTCTGCTCTTTTTTCTTTTTTACAGGCTATATTTTTGTTGTTTACAGCATATAATCCATAGCAGAGCTCTTTTTTACATAAGAAAAAGCCCGATAATAATAAATCGCCTCCTTTTTATGAAAAAAACCTTGCAAAAATTGCTGAAATATGATACAATAATATGAAATATTATTGAAATTTTGCGTAGGAGGAAAATAGGGTGGATCAGGGATATTCGCTTTCTTGTGAGAATATCAGCATTACTTATTTCCTGTCGGGCGAGCTGCCCGAGGGGATTGATGGCGATCACTGTCACGATAAATATGAGATTAGCTACCTTATTTCCGCCTCGGGAAGGTATATCGTTGAGGGATGCGAGCATAAGCTGTCAGAGGGCGTCCTTCTCCTGATTAAGCCCACCGCATATCATAGGGTAGAGCTTGATACGCAGGAGCTTGAGGGATATACCCTTCACTTTAACAAAAAGGCTTTGACTCCCGCAGTTCAGTCTATGCTTGATAGACTTTGCGATGGAGACGGCGGCGGAGTAGTATTCTCCCCGAGGCTGATTTCTGATGCAATTACAACCGCCCACGACCGCTTTGCCACTGCGAGGATGCTTTCGGGCGTTGAGGCAAAAGAGTATATGCAGGCGGTATTGTCCGAAATAATAATCCTTCTCTCTGCCGCCACGGGCGAGCGGATGAAGGGAACCGACGAGGAGCTTGGTGCCAGAGTTGCGAAATATCTTAACAGCAATATTGAGCGTAACATCAGCCTTGAGCGGCTGGCTCGCAGATTTTTTGTCAGCAAATTTCACCTATGCCGTGCGTTCAAGAGCTATTCGGGAACCTCTGTGCACGCCTACGTTACTCAGAAGCGTATAATTCTTGCGAAGCGGCTTATAGAATCGGGGATGACCGCATCCCGTGCCGCCGAGCGTGTGGGCTTCGGTGATTATTCTGCCTTTTACCGTGCATACGTCAGGGTGGTAGGTAAATCGCCAACAGCAGAATAATTCATCATTGGAAAGGAGAGGAATATGAGCTATCCATTACTTGACGGAATAAAATCGCCGTTGGATCTTAAAAAATTGAATAAAGCCGATATTCCCGCTCTTTGCCGTGAGATTCGTGAATTTCTTATTGAAAATACGAGAGAGCGTGGGGGTCACCTTGCGTCAAATCTCGGCGTGGTTGAGCTGACGCTTGCTATTCATACCGTCTTCGACTCTCCCACCGACCATATAATTTTTGACGTGGGACACCAGTCCTACGTTCATAAGCTTATTACAGGCAGAAGAGAAGAGTTCAAGCATCTTCGTATACCGGGCGGTCTTTCGGGCTTCACCTCCTCTCGCGAGAGTGAGCACGACCCCTTCGGTGCGGGACACTCCTCCACCTCGGTTTCTGCCGCCCTCGGTATCGCCGAGGCGGACTTCCTGGCGGGGAGGGAATGTCACACCGTCTGCGTGACGGGTGACGGAGCCTTTACCGGCGGAATGGTGCACGAGGCACTTAACAACTGTCCGTCCGACAGACCTGTCGTTATAATTCTGAACGAGAACGGTATGTCCATATCCTCCACCAAGGGAGCGTTTGCCTCCTATCTTTCCCGCGTTCGTATTTCGAAGGAGTATAGGAAGCTTAAGAGCGACACCCAGAATTTTATTGACAAAATTCCCCTTATCGGCAAGCCCCTGCACGCCTTTTGCTCGGTGCTTAAGGATTTCGTTAAGGGCGTTATCTATAGGCCTAACTATTTTGAAGAGCTTGGACTTTACTACATCGGCCCGATTGATGGCCACGATTACGGCAAGGTGACGAAGGCCCTGACTCTTGCGAAGCAGACGGGTAAGGCCTGTGTCGTCCACGTCAAGACGGTAAAGGGCAGGGGCTACGAGCCTGCCGAATGCTCACCTGATGACTACCACAGCTTGTCCCTTGCCACAGGATGTGACAGCTTCCATTCGGTATTTGCCAATGAGCTGACCGCTCTTGCCGAGCGTGATAATCGGATAGTTGGAGTGACGGCTGCTATGGGAATCGGAACCGGGCTTGACCGCTTTGGTGAGGCCTGTCCCGACAGATATTTCGACGTTGGTATTGCCGAGCCCCACGCCCTGACCTTTGCGGCGGGACTTGCCGCAGGCGGTAATATTCCCTTTGTTGCAATATATTCCACCTTCCTCCAGCGTGGCTACGACAGCCTTCTTCACGATATAGCTCTGCAAAATTTACCTGTTAAAATTATGATAGACCGTGCGGGGCTTGCCACCTCTG
The DNA here is from genome assembly GCA_045593345.1 of Eubacteriales bacterium. Lineage (GTDB taxonomy): Bacteria > Bacillota > Clostridia > Oscillospirales > CAG-272 > UBA1740. The sequence goes on along the minus strand of JAZNWM010000041.1, from coordinate 1,835 downwards.
ACGGAGCCACCCATCACGGCATCTTTGACGTGTCCTTTATATCTCATATTCCGGGTATGACTCTGCTTGCTCCGTCCTGCTACTCCTCGCTTCGCGAGATGACAGTTTTTGCGGTAGAGCATAACGGCCCGGTTGCCATAAGATATCCTAACGCCGCCGAGCCCTCGGACAGCCTTAAGGGATTTACTCCTGTTTCGACCGATCCTCTGGCGAGGCTCAGCGTTGATTTTAAACCCGACTCACCTCCCGAGCATATATTCATCACCTACGGCCCGCTTATCAGTCGGGTTCGCGAGGCGGCGGATATGCTTTCCCGCGAGGGAAGGTCGGTGGGTATTGTTCTTATCGAAACTCTGAAGCCCTACGGCGGCGTGGCAGATAGGCTGATGCCCATTCTCTCGGGTGCACGCCGTATCGTTTACGCCGAGGATGGAATAATGAACGGCGGTGCCGCCGAGATCACCCGCGAGCAGCTTTACCGCCGCGGCTTTGATTTTGGTGCGTGCGAATACAGGATCGCCGCAATAGACGACAGCTTTGCATCTCCCGACACCCCCTGCGAGCTCTACGATTTCGTCGGTCTGTCGGCAGAGAAGCTTTATCTGAAAATGAAGGATTAATGAAAAGGAGGGAAGAATATGATCCATAGCATAAATGAAACGAGCGTACGAGATTATATCTCCCTCGTTAAGAATGTAAACGGCGGCTCGGAGAAATACTGCCACGTTATCACCTTCGGCTGTCAGCAGAATGAGAGGGACAGCGAGACCGTCCGGGGACTGTTGTACGAAATGGGCTACGCTCATACCGACGATCCCTCCCTCGCCGATATTATAATTATTAACACCTGTGCTATAAGAGAGCACGCGGAGGTAAAGGCACTTTCGATGCTCGGCAGATTCAAGGCACAGAAGAAAAGAAACCCCGACCTTATCGTCGGTGTGGTTGGCTGTATGGCTGCCCAGCCCCACAGGGCTGATATGCTGAAGCAGGATTTCCATTACGTCAGCTTCACCCTGGAGCCCAATATGCTTCACCGTATACCCGAGCTTGTGGCGAGGAAGCTTACGGAGGGCAAGCGGTCCTTCGTATTCGACACCGATAAGGGCGATATATACGAGGACGTCCCCGCACTAAGACGGGAGAGGCATAGAGCCTGGGTGTCAATAATGTACGGCTGCAACAACTTCTGCTCCTACTGTATCGTCCCGTACGTGCGGGGCAGGGAGCGAAGTCGCAGAAGCGAGGATATTATCAACGAGTGCCGCGGGCTTGTGGAGTCGGGCGTGAAGGAAATAACCCTTCTCGGCCAGAACGTCAATTCCTACAGGGCGGATATAGGCTTCGCCGGGCTTCTTGAAAAAATCGCCAATATCGACGGCGATTTTATCATCAGATTTATGACCAGCCATCCGAAGGATACCTCGGACGAGCTTATTGCGGTTATGCGTGAGCATACGCCGAAGATCGCTCCCTTCTTCCATCTGCCGCTTCAGTCGGGCAGTAACCGTATCCTTAAGGAGATGAACCGCACCTACACCCGCGAGCGATATCTCGCTATTGCCGAGTCGCTCAGAAAAAATATACCCGGCATCGCACTGTCCACCGACGTAATTATCGGCTTTCCCACCGAGGATGAGTCGGATTTTGCCGACACTATGGACGTGCTCTCCCGCGTTGGCTTTGACAACGTCTATGCATTTCTGTTCTCCCCCCGTGAGGGAACGCGTGCCGCGAGGATGGGCGGCGAGGTAGAGCGGTCGGTCAAGGACAAACGAATGGCAGAGCTGCTTGAGATGCAGGACAGACTTTCATTTGAGAGAAATCTCCCCTAT
>JAZNWM010000040.1:0-2968 GCA_045593345.1 Eubacteriales bacterium | reverse complement strand
AAAAAGGATGCTATATAGCATCCTTTTTTATTCTGCCCTGCTTTTTATCTTTTTATTTATCATTTTAGTGCCATTGTTGGTTATAAGATAAATCACCAGCCAGACGAGAATATATCCCCCTACAAATATGCCCGTAAAGACGAGAAACGGTACAATTCCATCCTTAAGCCAATTATTTATGAGGTAAACCGTTGCATAGGCAATATAAAGAATGAATCCGTGTGCGGTTATTGCAACCGACAGCGGCATCTCCTCTATCTGGTAAACCACAGTAATACCGCCCGCCAAAAAAGCAAGAGCGGTTATGGTAAGATAACCGAGTACAACCTCCGACCAGGCAAGCCTATCTATAACCCCCGATAGTCCGAGAATCAGATAAATCACCGACAAAACCACCGAGCCGAAGCCCATTGCAACAAGACCGCGTAGACCGAATTGCTTAAAATATTCAGAATATCTTCTCATACCTTATACCTCCTCTTAATTTCTGCAAAGCATCTTCTTGAAACGTACTCTCTGTATCCGCATTTAAACAAAGCATCCACTCCACCGCTGAAGGTGGTTTTGAAGCAGGAGATTCTTCGCTCGTTTGCCAGAGTAGATTTGTTGATGCGGATAAAATAGCTCGGAAGATTCTTTTCAATCTCGGTAAGCGTCCCCGACGCACGATACCTTTGCCCCTTGAGATCGATAACAAAAAGCCTTCTGTCAATTATGCTGATGCACTCTATATTTTCATATTTCAACCGCAAAAGCTCGTAATCCCCCTGAACCGCGATCTCATCCTCGCCGTGATATGACATAACGAGATCTTCGATTTTAGAGGTTAATTCCGAGGCAGAATGTACTTTTGCTATGATTTCCTCGTCACATTCCTTATCAATTATCAGTTTGAATTTCATTTTTTCTCCTTTTTATTCCAAGAACAAAATATCTCAAAAACGGTGTTCTTTCAATCAACCAAAATAAAATTGGAGTAAGCACTGCCATCGCAATTAAAAGAATAATTCCCTTTGCATATACAGGAATATATGCGAAATACTCATACAAAACATACCCGACGACCGTTAATACAAGATAATGTAAAATATACAATCCGAAAGATATTTTATTGAGATAATTAAAAAACCTATTGGTTTTATTAAGCCATTTTTTCGCCGTGCCAATGATTGCAAGAATGCTAAACCAAGCATACGCATTGGTAACAAGGTTTTTCAGTACCTCATCCGAAGCATAATTTTTCCCAAAATGAATCCAAAAATAAAGTACTCCAAGTATTATTGATCCGGAAATCGTTATAGGAATCAGCTTCACGCATTTCTCTATTATGTTATCAAAATAGAAGAATAGATAACCGAGGAAAAATGCCACGCCATAAATACCAAACCGGTATACACTTATAACCGGAACGTTAAGAATCTGTGCCCCAACAAATATTAATAGTAAAAATGATAGGATAATTATTTCATTGGTTCGTTCGCAAAGTTTATCAAGCCTTGTGCTACTCAAACGATTATAAAATACTACAAGCAAAACTGAAAATACGAATAACGTTTGCGAAAACCATAAAGGACCTGTTCCGCTTAATGCAGAGATCGGATAAATCAATAAAGACGGCATATATTCAAGTCCGCCGCCAACCTTGATATTTATGTATCCACTTATCCAATGTAATGCCAATAGCCCCAATGTTGAAGGAATTATGAGTTTTCTCACTCTTTCCCTCAAAAATTCTCTTTTTCCATGTTTTTCTATTGAATGCCTCGCTGATACTCCTGCCACCAAAAACAGCAAAACCATAAACCAAGGATAAACAAATGTACATATAGCATCGTATATCCAAAAGCCATTGCCATTTGAAAATCCGGTTGGTATACCAACACCATTAAAAAGATAAAACGCGTGATAAATTATAACCAATAATACCGTCAATGATCTAATATTGTCTAAATAATATTTTCTTTTCACCTAAAAAACTCCTTTCCCCTGCTGATTATATCATAGCACAAGGAAAGGAGAAAATGTTGATTTTTGTTTTTTCGGTATTTTTTCAGGCCTTTTCGGTCTTGATTTGGTAAAGGGCGTTTGAGAGACGGGCAAAATCCTCGGTAGAAAGACGCTCGCCGCGGATCTTAGGATCAAATCCACACTTGGCAATCACCGTCGCAACCTCATCCTTCGTAAATCCACCAAGCTTTGCCGTAAGAGCATTCTCCAGGGTCTTACGACGCATCTCAAATGCCGCCTTGATACAGTTAAAGAAGAGCTTTTCATCCATAATTTTATAAGGACAGCTGTCGTAAAGGTCAATTCTGACCACCGCACTGTCAACCTTCGGTGCGGGAATAAAGCAGCCTGCAGACACCTTAAAAAGCTTTCTTACAGTACCGTAATAGCCAAGTACGGCGGTAATAGCACCGTAATCCGAGCTTCCCGGCCTTGCAGACAGGCGTGCCGCAACCTCGTTCTGTACCATAACGGTTATAGACGAAAATTTAACTCCCGATTCAAGAAGATACATAAGTATGGGCGTGGTGATATAGTACGGCAGGTTTGCACATACAGAGACGGGCATCCCCTCTGAGTATTCCTCTATAAGAGTCGCAAGGTCAACCTTGAGTATATCCTCATTAATAACGGTAATATTGTCAAAGTCTGCAAGGGTTCTGTTAAGCACGGGAATAAGACCCTTGTCAATCTCAACCGCCACGACCTTCTTATATCTCATAGCCAGCTCCTGAGTCAGACAGCCAATGCCGGGGCCGATCTCAAGAATCATTCTCTCGGAGGTATCTGCACAGTTGTCGGCAATATCCTCGGGGATTATTCTATTGGTTAAGAAATTCTGCCCGAATTCCTTATGAAAGGTGATACCCGCATCAGCCATTACTGACTTGATAACCGAAATATTACAAAGATCCATACAGTCCTCCTTAAGTAATAAAAAGGAGAGGCTGATCGCCTCTCC
>JAZNWM010000039.1:0-11729 GCA_045593345.1 Eubacteriales bacterium | reverse complement strand
AAAGCTTTTTGGAACCACCAGCCGGACTGGTGGTTTTCACGCCATCCACTTCTTTGAATTGGATGGCTATTACAAAAAAGAAGAAATCCGCCAAAATCGGCGGATTTCAACCTTGATTATCTTTAGTTTGCAAGTTTATATGTATGCTAAAAGGATTAGATATGTCAATGCCCTATATAAATTTGGTCTTTTTCGGTCTTGCCAAATAGACATCCCGAGGACTTACCGCTTGAACGGACGCTTGATACCCTCATGACGGCATATAGGCTTAAACTCGCAATACTCGCAGGGCTGGCGGCCCTTACTGTCGTTCGGTGTGGCGTCCATCACGCCCGAGCGTATGCCGTCGGCAACGCGGCAGACAGAATCCTCAACCGTCTGCATAATAGCCTTCCATTCATCCTCGGTGTAGCGGAATTTTTCCTTTGTCTTATCTACCTTGGTGGGACTGCGTTTGGAGTAAAGGGGCGAGTATCTCAGGGTCATCGCCGAGGTGACGACGGGATCGTTCAGCACCATTCCCTCACGCTGCTGAACGCTCTTGACCGCCTCGCTGGCAACGCGGTCGTCGGGTACGTCTATCTTCACGTCGCGGACCGAGGTCTTGACGTAGATTACGCCTGCGGGCAGGGCCCTGCCCTCCTCACCGACACCGAGACGGCGAAGGAATCTCTCGTTCTCGCTCTCCACAAGTGCCTTGAGGTAAAGGAACATCTGCAGATTAGAGCCCTCTGCCATATCGCTCGGTGAGAAGTCCTTATGACCGGTCTTATAGTCAACCACTCTTACGTAGACGTCGGCACCCTTCTTGTAGGCGTCAACGCGGTCGATAACGCCGAAAATGGTGACGGGGCCGCTGTCCGCCTTAATATGAATAGGCTCGGGCGAGTTCTCGTCCTCGCCGATAGAAAGCTCAAAGAATCTGGGCTCAAAGGCGGAGAGCGTAAACTCCTCGCACAGATCCTCCACTACGGGAAGGGCGGCACGGCAAAGGCGGTCGACCTTTATTCTGGTCATAGTAGAGCCGTTCACCACGTCCTCGCCAAGCTGAGTGATATATTTCTCGGCGGCAGCTCTTGTAAGGCTGACACGCTCTGCCTCGGTAAGCTCGCCCGACTTCCTTCCCTCCTCGGACAGAGTGGCAAAGAAATTCTCAAGTATAGCGTGAATAAAGGAGCCGATATTACGCGAGTCAAACTCGGCACGCTCCTCCCCTGAAAGCCTTATAAGATACTTACAGAAATACATAAAGGGACAGTCCACGTACTTATCGATCTTTGACTGTGAAAGGACAAGTGCCTTATCATCGGCTACGATTCTGGTGCCGAGTCTTGCTGTAGTGTTGGAGATATCACCGTCGCAAACGGCGATCTCGCGGCCGTAATCGGCTTCAATAAGTGCCGAGCGAACCACCTCGTAATCCTCTCCCAGCTCTCCCATCATAGAGAGAGCACGGGCGGGAGAATAAACTCTGTCAACGAAGGGTATTGTGTCAATTCTGATGGGCTTCACGTCGCCGCCGGTAAGCTCGCCGACTCTCTTTATAACCGCAGAGGGCTCTATTGCCTTGAATCTCGTGTCGGCGGCGGAATATGAAAGAGTCACGCTGTCGGTTGCGTAGGAGAAGGCACGGCTGAAGATATAAAGCTCACGTGCACCCTTTATCTCAAGCTCGGGATTGACGGCAAGACCGCACTCCGAGAGCTTACGCTTATCACGCTCGGTAAAATAGGAATTATCGCTGACGTTAGCAGGGAACGCACCCGCATTCACGCCGATAAGATAGATATGCTTCTTCTCATAAAGCCTGAGCATATCTGCACTTCCAACGGTGACCTGGTCAACGTAGGAGGGGATACGTCCCACATCGCAGGCAGAAAATACCACCTTAAGCTGGGACAGAAAGGCCTCGGCGTCGCAGGGGGTGTCCTCAAGGACGGTGACAAGTGTATCAAGAGCCCCGCAGATAATACGCCAGAGGGCAGAATTATGCTCGGCAAGCTCGCCCTCGCCCATAGCAGCAAGGTCAGCGGCTCTCTTTATAAGAGAACCCTCAAGGTCAATTTCAAGCAGGAAATCAAGCAAAACAGTCGCCTGCTCTCTTACGGTGGTAGCCAGAGCCGCTCTCTCACCAAGGGCGGCGAGCGGTCTGATTATCCTCTGTCGCACCTGATGGATACGAAGCAGCTTCTCGTCGGTGCCCTCACGTCTTTTAATAGAGTAGCCGTCGGGATTCATATTCCATATCTCCCCGTCGGTAAAGCGGCTGCCGTTTATCTGCCAGAGGTTGACGTAGCTCTCAAACTCGTCACACTCATTACGGTCAACGCCAGACAGAGCACACTTGGAATAGCTGATAACGTCCTCACGCTTAAAGCCGCGGGTGACGGCATAGGCAGAATAAATAAGCTTTATCGCCTCAAACTCGTTAATATCGCGGCGATAGGACATAAATGCAGGCACGCCCGCATCAGACAAAGCACCGTCCAGAATACCGCGGAAGCTATCCACGCCCCTCGCTACGACGGCTATATCCGAGTAGGATGCACCACTCATTACGCGGCGGCGAATATCCTCGGCAACGAACTCACACTCTTCATAGGGTGTTGCTGCCTCGAAAATACGCAAATCACTGCTGTTTTGTAAACTTATCTTGTCATTCGGCTTATATCCCGACCACAGAAGCGAGCAAATCTCGTCAAGCGACTCATTTCGTTTGGTTAAGAATCCTTCCTCACGAATAAGCTTTACGTCGCCCCCCGCCTTCCTGGCAGCAGACTGAAGACGCTCCTGGCAGTCGGCAATCTCGGTGTACTCAAAGGCCGCCTCATACCGCTTTGGCAGGGTTAGCCCCACCGACACGTCGGTTCTCGCCGCCAGAAGACCGATAAGCTTATACTGGGGCTCGGTAAAGGAGGTAAAGCCCTCTACAAATATAGCAGTATCCGAGAGGAAATCAGGGTTTTCCTTAAGCTTTTTATTCATCATCTCGGAGTCGTCGCCCGTATCAGCATAACGCTCGCCCAGGAGCTTTTTATAGAGGGAAAAAATGCCGGCAAGGTCATTCAGCTTTGCTGCAAGGCGGGAGTCACCGACAAGCCCCTCGTGGTTGGCTGTGTCAGTAAGATCGGAGGGACGTATGCCCAGATTTTGCATCTGTGCTACGGCGGCAAGGGAGGAATCAACCATTCCAGCACCGATATCCCGCCTGCCGTTAGTCATAGACAGGGTGGGAGAGAGCTCGGTAAGGGTACGCCACATAATAAGATGCTTTTTCGCACCGTCACAATACTCTCCCGTCAGACCGCCGAGGGTACGGAAGGTGGTATTTGCAAGTCTTGTAAAGTTCGTCACCTCAAAGCAAAGCACCGAGCTTGGTGGCAGGACGCCTGCCATAAGTGCCTCCGCCATAACCGTCTGCTGCTCGGGAACGATAAGTATAGCTCGTCCACCCCTATCAATGATATCCGAGATTCGGGCAGAGAACGCCCCTCGCAAGGATGACGAATGTGTACTTCTCACAATTTTCAGCATAAAAACCTCCCCCGACGCAAGCCCTGACGCCCGAATAATATAGTGAAACGGTGACGCCCGCCACCGTTATAAGCTTTTTAATAATTACGCATAATCTCTTTAATAATTATATATTATAAGTCGGGTTTTGTCAAGTAAAGCGAGGGGATAATTTCTTTGGCAGACTTTTCAGCACAAAACATCAATTTTTGCAATATGAGATAGCAACTTTTACAATTTAACAATAATAAATATTGTTGTATAATTAAGATGACGAAATATGCAAATAATTTTTTTAAAATAAAGGAGAATTTCCAAAAATGAGTGAAATGATCAAAGAGCTCTATTCTATCGGACTTATTCCCGTAATCAAGATTGAGAACGCAGAGGACGCAGTTCCCCTTGCGAAGGCACTTATCGACGGCGGTCTTCCCGCTGCAGAGATCACCTTCAGAACATCTTGTGCGGCTGACGCTATCAAGAGAATTACCGACGCATATCCCGAGATGCTTGTAGGTGCGGGCACCGTTCTTACCACCGAGCAGGTTGACGCGGCTATTGCTGCAGGCTCCAAGTTCCTTGTTTCCCCCGGCCTTAACCCCAAGGTTACCTCTTACGCACTCTCCAAGGGCGTTCCTATGCTCCCCGGCTGTGCAAATCCCTCTGATATTGAGGCGGCTCTCGAGCTTGGTCTTACCACAGTTAAGTTCTTCCCTGCCGAGGCTGCAGGCGGTCTTAAGATGCTTAAGGCTATGGCTGCTCCCTACGGTCAGCTTACCTTTATGCCTACCGGCGGCATCAATGCAAACAACCTTCTCGACTACCTTAAGTTCAACAAGATCGTAGCCTGCGGCGGCTCCTTTATGGTAGCAGACGACCTTGTAAGAGAGAAGAAGTGGGACGAGATCACCGCCCTCACCAAGAACGCTGTTAAGGTTATGCTCGGTCTTGAGTTCGTTCATATGGGCATCAACAACGAGAACAAGGAGGAGGCTGAGCGTGGTGCGAAGCTCTTCAATGCACTCTTCGGTATGCCTCTTAAGGAGACCAGCAAGTCCACCTTCGCAGGCGACGCCTTCGAGTTTATGCATAAGAGAGGCCCCGGCAAGTGCGGCCACATCGGCATCCGCACCAACTTCGTTGACAGAGCTATGGCATACTTCAAGAGAATGGGCTTTGAGTTCGACGAGTCCAGCATCACCTACGACGACAAGAGCGGCAAGCCTAAGTTCGTATACTTCAAGGACGAGATCTGCGGCTTCGCAATTCACCTTGTTCAGAAGTAATATCGAGCATTTTCGGAGCTGCGAAGCAGCACTCGAAACCCCATCGAGTGCGAAAATGCACCGAAAGGCCGCACTGTGTCATAGCTGACAAAACGCCTTTCAGGTCTTGTACAGAAGTAATGTATTTATATAATAATCCACTATGGAAGAAAAAGCCTGCAATGAACCGCGGTTCGTTGCAGGCTTTTTTGTTTTAAAATAAACGCAAGGTTAATTTACCTTGTGCTGCTCCAGATAATAGTTAATAAGCTCCATTACCTCGGGAAATTCCTTTCTGAAATAATGAGACGTCAGGCTTACGTGTCCGTATTTTTCTGCATAGCCGGGGGCTGTCACCCGCTTTAGCATCTTCGGGTTGGAAAAATACTTTTCTGGCTGCTTCAGTATGATACAAACGGTATGGTGAATATAATCCGGCATCGGTATAACGAGAACCTCATCAATATCATCCCAGCTGATAAGCCCGAGATGATAGGGCGTCCATTCCTCCCGTATACCGTATTGGTTGACGGTCAGTACGGGAGCGTCATTAAATATCTGCTTCAGGAAGATCCAGGAGCAGAACAGCATAACCAAAAAGAGCAGTATACACAGTATAACGACGAAAAGGGGAATCTCCCTGCCATTACCTATCCAGGAGATGTCGAAAAAGTATTCCAACGGCGGCAATAAAACCAAGACCGCAATAAGAAGCAGCCAGGAGGCCGACAGTATGCTCTTTGATTTTTTTCTCTTAATTACGATTTCCTTATCCATTTTCCTATATCCTCAATTAAAATAGAGGCGGCTTGATAAAAATGGCCGCCCCAAAAATTATTCTGCAAGTTCATTTGCAACGAAGTCACGGACCTCCTCCTCGGAAATGCCAAGCACCACCGAGAATTCGGAGTACAGAAGCTTTTCTGCCTTTGCACGGGCATTCTCGTCGGCGAGGAAATTCTTCTTGCCCTCTGCCTCGCGACGCAAGCCGTTCTCGTCAATTGCACGGATCATCGCAATCATCCTGCCGCGGTCCCCCGACTCCATAATCCGCTTGAAATACTCCTGACGGGCACGGTTCTCCTCGATCCAATCAATATCGGGCAGATCCTTCGCCGAGTGGAGAAGCGAAACTATCTCATCCTTTGTAAGCAGGGGACGCATAGCCGCGACCAGCATATCGTTATCTACGGGAACGTAGGTAAATGACTCGGTGCGTGCAAGAGTAGGGCGAAGGATATAATAGCTGCGAGAGACGTCGCCAATCGCTTCCTCCCTTATATCGACGATGGTCATAACACCGCCTGCACCGTACATAATCTTATCGCCTATCTTATGCATAGCTTCCTCTCCAAAAGATGTTTTACAATACTATTTTACCATAAAAAGGAGGCAAATTCAAGAGAAAATGTGCAAAAAAATTCAAAAAAGCCCCACCGAGGCTGTTTTTTCAATAAAAAAGAGACCGTTTGGTCTCTCTTTTATTTTGGATTTTGATATACCCGAATTTTCAGTCGGGGAGGCGGATTATCAGAAAGGACCACTCCTCTCGCGAGGACAAGCCACTTATTCCACCGAGATCACCTTATATCCCGCATTCTCCACAACAGAAATCAGCTCTGCTCTGTCGGGCTCTGTTCCCGAGGCAATGTGGCAAACCGCCTCGTCACGCTCGTGGCTGACCTCGGCATACTCTACGCAGTCAAGTGCGGAAAGCACGTCGCGTACTCTCGCCTCGCAATGGGGACACATCATACCCTGGATTTTCATTGTAATAATCATCTGTTTTTCCTCGCTTTTCTTAGTGTTTTTCTTGTTTTCTTCAATATTTTTGCCGCTTTTGTTTGTTTTCTTATACTTTGGTCTGAAGGCGTTAAGGCGAAGAGCATTCGTCACCACGCAGAAGGAGGACAGGCTCATTGCCGCCGCACCGAACATCGGATCAAGCTCCAGCCCGAAGAGTCCTGCCGCCAGGGGAATTCCAATTATATTGTAAACGAATGCCCAGGCGAGATTCTGATAGATATTGCGAAGGACCGATCTGCCGAGGCGGATAGCATCAAGTGCATCGCCCAGCGAATTGCCTACCAGCACCACGTCGGCCGACTCGATGGCGATATCCGTTCCGCCGCCGATTGCCATACCAACGTCCGCACGGGTAAGGGCGGGGGCGTCATTTATTCCGTCACCCACCATAATAACCCGACCGCCCTTGCTAAGCTCTCTTACGGTCTGCTCCTTTCCGTCGGGAAGGAGGTCTGCTATGACCTCGTCTACGCCTGCCGCCCTGCCAATAGCCTCGGCGGTGCGGGAATTATCACCCGTAAGCATCACGACGCGAAGCCCCATCGCCTTCATATCCGCAATAGCCGCGGCACTGTCCTCCCTTACCGTATCGGCAACGGCAATAAGTCCCAGGGGCTTTTTATCAAGAACGAAGAAGAGGGGAGTTTTGCCCTCGCCGGTCAGCCTTGCGTAGTCGGCATTAAAGACCGACAGATCGCAGATCGTAGAAATAAATCTATAGCTGCCGCCGTATACCTCACTCTGCATTCTGCATTCTGCATTCTCTATTTTACAATACACTCCGCTGCCCGAAAGTGCCTTGAAATCGGTGACGGTAATATCCTGCCGCCATTTCTCGCAGTAATCGGACACCGCACGTGCCAGGGGATGCTCGCTGCCCACCTCAAGAGCGTAGGCGAGAGAAAGAAGCTCCGCCTCCTCCACGCCGGGAGCAGTAACAACCTCAACCACCTGTGGCTCGCCACGAGTGATGGTGCCCGTCTTGTCAAGGGCAACGGTCTTCGCCCTGCCCGTCAGCTCCAGGGCCTCGGCACTCTTGAAAAGGACGCCGCACCTGGCACCAACGCCGCTGCCCACCATAATCGCCACAGGGGTGGCAAGTCCGAGAGCACAGGGGCAGCTGATGACCAGCACCGAGATGCCGCGGGAGAGAGCGTGGGGGAAATTGCCGTCAGCAAGCATCCAGCCGACAAGCGTCAGCAGAGCGATGCCCAGAACTATGGGAACAAAAATACCCGACACCTTATCGGCGATCTTGGCAATAGGAGCCTTGCTTGCCGAGGCATCCTCTACCATTCGGATGACCGACGCGATAGCGGTATCCTCGCCAACCTTGGTTGCCTCACAGCGTAAGAAGCCCGATGTGTTCTTAGTGGCGGCAAGCACCTTATCGCCTGCCGTCTTATCAACCGGAACCGATTCGCCCGTAAGGGCAGACTCGTCAACCGAGCTACTACCCTCTATCACAATACCATCTACGGGCAGAATTTCGCCCGGACGTACCAGGAAAATATCGCCAAGTGTCACCTCAGAGGCGGGTATCTGCACCTCTCTGCCCTCTCTGATAACCGTAGCAGTCTTGGGAGAAAGATCTATAAGAGCATTTATAGCGTCGGTGGTCTTTCCCTTCGCACGGGACTCCAGCATCTTACCCACCGTAATAAGCGTCAGTATCATCGCCGCCGACTCAAAATAAAGGCTGTGCAGGTAATGGTCGGGATGCTCTGCCCCGCTCATTATCAGAAGCACAACGATGCTGTAAATATAAGAAACACCCGAGCCGAGAGCCACAAGCGTATCCATATTTGGAGACAGATTCTTCACCGCCCTGATACCGCTGATAAAGAACCGCTGATTTATCACCAGCACAAGCCCGGAGAAAATCATCTGAAGTATTGCCACCGCCGTAGGATTTTCACGAAGGAATTCAGGCAGGGGTGCTCCCCACATAACGTATCCCATTGACAGATACATAAGCGGAATAAGAAGCACCACCGAGGCAATAAGTCGGCTCAAAATTCCCTTAAATTCATCATTATGACTATTATTATTTACATTTTTGCCAGGTTTGGCTCCTTTTAGCGAGGCACCGTAGCCCGCATTCTCTACCGCGGATATTATCTCACCGTCGGTAGCAGAGCCCTCTACCGTCATTACCCCCGCCAAAAGATTTACCGAGCAGGAGCTGACGCCCGACACCGCGGAAACCGCCTTCTCTACCCTGGCCGAGCAGGCGGCACAGCTCATTCCCGTCACGTTAAAGCTTTTCATAAATCACCTCATCAGCTTGTCAACGATTTTTACAAGCTCGTCGACGCTGTCCCCCTCGCCACGCTTAATATCGCTGACAACACAGCCCTTAATATGCTGAGACAAAAGCTCGCTGGCAAAGGAGCTGATTGCCGCCTGTACCGCCGATACCTGGGTCAGAATATCCACGCAATAGGCATCCGAGTCGATCATACCCGATATACCGCGTATCTGTCCCTCTATCCTGCTGAGGCGGTTTTTCAGAGCACGAAGCTCGCCCTCGTCGCGAGTCCGCCTTTTCTCACCGCAGTCGCAGTGGGGACAAACGATAATTTCTTTATTTTCCATATAAAATCCTCCGTTTCATATCTATATTATATACCCCCACGGGGTATTTGTCAATAGAAAAATATGAAAAAAAGAGAAGACCGCAGATCTATTGCTGTGATCTTCTCTTTTTATAAGCGGCGACAATCCTACGAAATCGGCTGTCCGATAAGATTATACCATTTTATTTTACTGAAGGCTGTTGCAAAAATTTAAATAAAGCTCTGGTCGTTGATGGTCAGCTTGAACACCAGGCCGAGCTTATCTGCCGCACGGCAGCACATCGTCATACGCTTTAAGAATATCTCAAAATAGTCCATTATAGAGCTTATAGAGGTGTCAATCTCAAGGCTCAGACGAATTGCCTTGCCGTCGGAATCAATCTTAAGGTCCGAGCTGACAACCGAGTAATTTACCCTGTCGTGAATGTCAAATGTCGCAAAATCGGAGTTGCGTACACGACTTCTTCTTACGTCAGACTTGTCCGCGAGGATAATTGCCGCCGCAACGCGACTTACGGGAACGCCCGTACCCTCATCGTGATTACCGATGGCGGTGACGATGGTGGCAATCTCGCTCATATCCATACCCATCTTGTCAAGTATACGAAAGGCCATAACGGCACCGCTCTGCGAATGCTCGGTGCGGTTAACAAGGTTGCCGATGTCGTGAAGGTAGCCCGCAATCCTGGTAAGCTCCACCTCTCTCGGCTCGGAACCAAGGGCCTCCAGAATATCTCCCGCCCGCTGTGATACGAGTCCCACGTGGGCAAAGCTGTGGTCAGTGAAGCCGAGTGCCGCCAGCGACTCGTCTGCCGCGGAAATCAGTGTGCGTATATCCTTATTATTCTTTATCTCGTTAAAGGTAATCATATTCTATCTCCCTTTTATATTTTCCAATATAATTATACAGCCTTTTTCGGCAATATGCAAGAGATGGAGGAGATATTTTATAAAAAATCTCCCGAGAGGCGTTCCCTTGTAAAAAAAGCAGCTCGCCACCCGAGAGATAGGGCTCAAAGAAGCTCGTTTATTATCAGCATCAGGCAAAAGCCTGCCAGAATAAGATAGGTGGCGGAGGTATTTTCACCGCCCGAGTGTACCTCGGGAATCATCTCATCGGCAATAACGTAAAGCATATTTCCACCCGCGAAGGCAAGGGCAAGGGGCAAAACCGCCGACGAAAGATTAACGGCAAAATAGCCGATAAACGTACCTACGATCTCAACCACGCCCGTAAACGCGGCAATAAGAAAGGTGCGGCGTGGCCTGATTCCAACGCCGAGCATAGCAACGATGACCGCCATTCCCTCGGGAATATTCTGCAAAGCTATAGCCGTTGCAATAAACAGCCCCCTGCCGATATCCTGATTACCAAAGCCCACGCCTGCCGCAATTCCCTCGGGCAGATTGTGTATGGCAATAGCCGTCACGAACAGCACCACCCGACGAAGCCCCGCGTCGGCATCGGAAGGAAGCCTTGATGCCCACCGTCCACGAAGCAGACGCCTGTCAAAAAGGTCAAGGCAGAGGGCACCGATGAATATTCCGACTACCGCTACAAATACCGAGAGCCTGCCGCCGTACTCCAGCGAGGGCAAAATAAGTCCCACAACCGCCGCCGCAAGCATCACTCCCGCGGCAAACGAGGTGGCTCCGTCGCAAAACCGTCCCGACGTGTGGCGAAAAATCATACCGATAGCCGCCCCGAGTACAGTTGCACCGCCAACTCCAAGTGCGGTAAGTATTACAATTTCCATTTATTAAGTCTTTCCTAAAAACGTCTTAGGAGAAATAAAGTTCTCCTATGTATTATTGTATTCTTAAAGGCGGTTTTTGACAAAAAAACGGTCACCCACACCATTTAAAGTGGGGTGACCGTCAAATAATGATTTACTAAATTGTTTTACTGTAAAGAACCGGCATCATTAGAAACTATATCACACTCTTCAATATATCCATGCATTTGGTCAAGGGGAAAATCATTCCACACTAAATGATGTCTGTAAATTCCTACATAGTCTTCCACCCAACTGTCATTATTAGGTTCACCTGAACCCCAATTAGCATATGAAAACGCTTCTCCTGTTACCCAAGCCCATTCGTTTGCGTCATCAACTGCTCTATAAGCTCCGATATAATAATTGTTTAAAGTTCCATATGATAATAATTCATTAATAATCGCCTGCTCTTGTTCGCTCGTTATGGTCGCTAAATAAGCACCGTTATTTTCTGTGCTCGTTTTAGCATCGGTCCATGTCTTAGTTGTTTCATAAAGCGTATAGCGTTTATTTCCTATATATATTTGAGCTCTGGGGGAATCACTTTCTGCCGATGAGGTAAGCGAGGCATTTTTTCCCGATGAGCCGTATGAACCACCGTCTTGAGCACCGCCACCGGAACCACCATTACCACCTGTCAAAACAGCATTGGAACCAATAATATTTGTTATTGCATCTGGTGATATGGCAAATCCACCGTCTCCGCCATTGCCACCATTGCCACCATTGCCATCTACTCCGTATTTGCCTGAGTTTCCTCCTCTTCCTCCGGTACCGCCATTTCCTCC
>JAZNWM010000038.1:0-5010 GCA_045593345.1 Eubacteriales bacterium | reverse complement strand
AGATTGACACCGTCCGTCCCGAGAACGTTGCGAAGACCATAGCAGCCTACGCCGAGGCCTTTGACTTTGAGGCGGTAGTGCCTATGGTAGCAAAGAATGGTAAGGGTGTCGACATACTTATCTCCGAGTGTGAGAAGTTCCTTCGCGAGAGCGAGTGGTTCTTCCCCGATGACATCGTGACAGATCAGCCCGAGCGTCAGCTCGTTGCCGAGATCATCCGCGAGAAGCTTCTCCGTATGCTTGACGAGGAGATTCCCCACGGTACCGCCGTTACCATTGAGGAATGGCGTGAGGAGGGCAACCTTATCTCCATCCGTGCCGAGATTTACTGTGAGAAGGCGTCCCATAAGGGAATTATTATCGGCAAGGGCGGCTCGCTTATCAAGAAGATCGGCTCATACGCCCGCCAGGATATAGAGAGAATGCTTGATTCCAAGGTCTTCCTCGATCTTTACGTAAGGGTTAAGGAAAATTGGCGTGACTCTGGCTTCAACATTTCTGATTTCGGCTTTAAGGACGAGGAATGATGACCACCGAGGTTCGCGGACTTATCATCCGTACGGTTGATATTAAGGAAACCGACCGCCTGGTCACCATTTTTACCGAGGAGCAGGGGGCTATGACGGCTCTGGCACGGGGTGCAAGGTCGCTGAAGAGCAGAAAGCTTGCCGCTACGGTGCAGTTCTGCTACGGACGATACGTCCTTTACAAGCAGGGGGACAAGTATTGGATAAAGGAAGCCGAGCTTATTGAAAATTTCTTTGATATAGGAAAGACTATTGAGGGACTCGCCCTGGCAAACTACATAGGCGAGATACTATCGGACGTCACTATTGCCGAGGCGGATAAGGAGCTGCTCAGACTCTCGCTGAATTCTCTTTATGCCATCTCGAAGGGACTTTATTCTATAAAAAAGATAAAGGCGGCCTTTGAGATCCGTGCGGCATCCCTTCTCGGCTTTATGCCCGACGTTATTTCCTGTCACAGATGTGATGGGCAGACGGGCGACTTTTTCTTTGATATTATGGGCGGCGTTATCGAGTGCCGAGGCTGTCACGAAAAACGCGAGAAGGCCAGGGCAGAGCACGAGGATCCACACGAGAGTCATATTATCTGCATTCTCTCGGAGGGGGCGAAAATTGCTCTCGGCTATTGCATCTACTCGCCTGTTGAAAGGGTCTTTTCCTTTAACATATCCGACGAGGATATGCATCTTTTCGCAAGGGCGGCAGAGGAGTTTATACTTAATCAGCTTGGCCACTCGTACAAATCACTTGAATTTTACAAAAGCGTAGTCAGATAGCTTGGTCTGACGTAGATTAATTTGGGAGAATAAAATGCTATTTACGGCAAAAACACTATCAACTCTGGAATATGACAAAATAATAGAGCAGCTAATCGACTGTGCATCCACCGAGGGTGCCAAGGCAAGGGCGGCGAGTCTTACTCCCTCTGACGATTACGATACGGTTATTGCGAGGCAGAGAAGGACCGACGATGCCAAGAGGCTGATCAATGCCAAGGGCTATCCTGCCTTCTCGGCGGAGGAGCGTGTTGTGGCAGCGGCAGAGCGTGCGTATAAGGGGGCAATTCTCTCACCAATGGAGCTTCTTGAGATCGCGTCGCTTCTTCGCTCCGCAAGAGCGGTAATAGACTACTCAAGCACCGACCGCACCTTCGAGACCAGTCTTGACGAGATATTCAGCCGTCTTATGCCAAACAGACAGCTTGAGGACAGCATTACACGTTCTATTATTTCGGAGTATATTATTGCGGACGAGGCAAGCCCGACTCTTGCAGATATCCGTCGGAGAGTGCGACAGGCAAACAACAGAATTAAGGATACTCTGCAGAGCTACGTCGGCGGTGCAAGGCTTAAGTATCTTCAGGAGAATATCGTTACGATGCGTAACGGCAGATACGTTATTCCCGTTAAGGCAGAGTACAGAAATGAAATAAAGGGACTGGTTCACGATACCTCATCCTCGGGTGCGACCCTGTTTATAGAGCCCATCAGCGTGGTTGAGGCTAACAACGAGCTAAAGACCCTTGCTGCTGAGGAGGAAAGAGAGATAGAGCGTATTCTCGCCAGCCTCTCGGCAGAGTGCGGTGACGCTTCGTCGGTTATTTCTATAAATTATCACAGCATAACCGAGCTTTCCTTTGCCTTCGCCTGTGCAACTCTGGCGAATCAGATGCGTGCGGAGATGCCGAGGATCGTCAACGAAAAGAAGATTGATCTGAAGCGTGCAAGACATCCGCTGATTAGCAGAGATAAGGTAGTCCCGATCGACGTATCTATCGGTGACGGAATAAATACACTTATCATTACAGGCCCCAATACCGGCGGTAAGACCGTCACGCTTAAGACCCTCGGTCTGTTTGCTCTTATGGCCCAGTCGGGACTTCAGCTGCCCGCACTTGAGAGCTCGGTCATCGGTATTTTCAGCGAGGTTCTGGTTGATATAGGTGATGAGCAGAGCATTGAGGCATCGCTTTCCACCTTCTCATCCCATATGGTAAATGTAGCGGATATTCTCTCCCGTGTTGGAGAAGGATCGCTTGTGCTGTTCGACGAGCTTGGCTCGGGCACAGACCCCATTGAGGGTGCGGCTCTTGCCATTTCTATTCTTGAATATACTGCTAAATGCGGTGCATTGACGGCGGCAACCACGCATTATGCCGAGCTTAAGGTATATGCACTTGAAACCGCGGGCGTGCAAAACGCCTCCTGCGAGTTTGATATTGAAACCCTGAGACCCACCTACCGACTTATCGTCGGTACACCCGGTAAGTCTAATGCTTTTGCAATATCCGAGAAGCTGGGTATTCCGGAGGCAATTATCGACAGAGCATCCCAGCTTATCAAACGGGAAAACAAAAACTTTGAGGACGTAATCGAGCGTCTTGACAGCAGTCGTATTGAGATGGAGAAGGCACGCGACGAGGCAGAACGCCAGAGGCGTGAGTTTGAGCAATGGAGAGATAACGCCGAGGCGGAGATGAAACGCAAAATTGCTCGTAGCGAGGAAGAAATTGCGAAAATGACACTTAAAGCTCGGCAGATTCTTGACAGTGCCCGTGCATCCAGCGAATTTATTTTCCGTCAGCTTGAGGAGATCCGTAAGCAGGAGGACAAGGACAAGCGTGCCGAGATTATGCAGTCCGCACGTGAGGAGATGCGTAAGCGTATCCGCGAGACCGAGTCCCTAATGAGTGGAATTGACGTCCGCGAGATTGAGGAGGATGAGAATTATAAGCTTCCGCGACCTCTTAAGGTGGGTGATAAGGTATTCATTACCACCATCAAGAAGGAGGGCGTTGTGACCGCTCTCGCCGACAAGAAGGGGCAGGTTGCAGTTACCTCCGGTATCCTGAAAACTAAGGTTTCACCCGACAAGCTTCGACTTCTCGACGGCAGCGTTAAGTACGTCGACTCCTCCGCACCGAAGGTAAACGAGGGCAAGGTCAAGAAGACCATTACATCCACCTTCAAGCCCGAGATAGACGTTCGCGGAATGATAGGTGACGACGCCTGGTTCGTGGTGGATAAGTATATTGACGATGCAGTTCTCGCAGGAATGCCCACCGTCCGTATTATTCACGGCAAGGGAACGGGTGCTCTTCGTGCGGCATTGTGGAAATACTTCAAGAGCGATAAAAGAATCAAATCCTACCGTCACGGTGAATACGGTGAGGGTGATTCGGGCGTAACGGTTCTTACCTTGGGGAAATGATGATAAGGAGTATAATTATGAAAAAAATGTCTGGTATTATTGCTGCAACAGCATTGATAATGCTTTTCGTGTTATCCTTGTTTACACTTACCTCCTGCAGTGCAAACGGTATTGAAGATAAGACCTATAATGTAGACGAGAGCTTCTGTATTCTGACCGTAGATGCGGACACCGAAAATATTAATATCATTCCTGCAACCGACGGTATATGCAGAGTCGTATGCACCGAAATGCCGAGACTTTATCATTCGGTAGAGGTAAACGACGGTGTTCTCAAGATCAAGGTCGTTGACGAGAGAAGATGGTTTGAAAAAATATCACTTTTCGGCGACAGAAGCATCAATGTTTATCTTCCTGCCGATATTTATACATCTCTTCTTGTTGACAGCCATACGGGAGACATAGATATAGACGAAGGCTTTACATTTGAACATATAAATATTAATCTCACCACAGGCGACGTAAGATGCAGTGCATCTGCCGAGAACGTCATAAGAATTAAAACCGACACGGGAGATATATTTCTTTTAAATTCTGATGCAGAGTCTATTGAGCTTTCGGCTACTACAGGCAGGGTCATAATTACAGGCTCTGATTGTATTGACGCCTCGGTTACAACCGATACGGGAAATATAGCCATCTCTGACCTTGACTGCGAGGGCGAGCTGAAAATCTCGGTTGATACGGGACGGGTAAGCTTGACAAGCATTACTGCAGACAGCCTTGCTTCAAATGGAGATACGGGAGATATCAGCCTGATTTCCGTTATTGTTCAAAACAAGATGTCAATTGAGAGTAATACGGGGGACGTGAGATTTGATAGATGCGATGCAGGGGAAATCATCGTTAATACCGATAGCGGTGACGTTATCGGTAGTCTCCTGACGGAAAAAATAATCTTCGCAACCACCGATACGGGTAGGGTAGATATTCCGAAATATACAATCGGCGGCAGATGCGATATTACAACAGAAACCGGCGATATTAAAATCGTAATACAAAAATAAGTATTGAGGCGAGTCGTAAGGCTCGCCTCTTATATTTTCAAAAAAATGAAACGGCCGGTAGTCGGGGTCAGAGCCGGGACTTCGTGTTTGGTTCTGTTTTAGTGTTTGGCTAAACGAAGTCCTTATCATTTTCTTGCGAAAATGAGCGGTTCGACCCGAGACGGACGGTGCGAAAAAAAGAAGAACCCCCGCAAGGAAGTAGTCGGGGTCAGAGCCGGGACTTCGTGTAAGTTTGGTTCTGTTTTAGTGTTTGGCTAAACGAAGTC
>JAZNWM010000037.1:0-6115 GCA_045593345.1 Eubacteriales bacterium | reverse complement strand
AAGGTTCCATATATGATAGTTGTCGGCGAGGATGAGATGGTAAGCGGAAGCGTTACAGTAAGAGCAAGAACCGAGGGTGAGGGCGGAAGGTTCTCGGTTGACGAATTCATCGCAAAGGTTGTAAACGAGATCGAGACCAAGAAGCACTAATACAAGCTTAATCAAAAAACAATTCTGCCCGAAAAATTCTCTCAAATTGAGGCTTTTCGGGCAGTTTTGTTTATTTTATTACATTTTCGGTGATTTTTCAGAAAAGGCAGCAGGGGTCTGCTTTTTGTGATAAATTATTATCAGTAAGGTTTTTGGAGGAATAATATGGACTTCTCAAAATACGGCTACAAGCCCAAGGCGAGCTGTGAGAGCTGTGAGTTTTACGAATACGATGAGCTGACCGACACATACGGCTGCAATCTTAATTTAGACGAGGACGATATGGTAGATTTTCTCGGCGGTAGGACAAGGGAATGTCCGTATTACAGATACTACGACGAGTATAAGAGCGTGCATAAGCAGATATGATCAAATGGAGATCATAAAAAAGAAAAAGAACCGATTTTCTTTTTAATATTAAAGGCTGCCTCAAATTGAACGAGGCAGCCTCTTTTTATGCTTTTATTTAGCCAAACTCTACCATACAAAGGAAGAGCCAAGCGTTTTCGGGATTGATATCTACGTTATGGAAAAGATATGCGGGGCTGTTGGGATCAAACCAGCCGTTAGACTCGCCGTGGAGCATAAGGCACTCAACAAGCTCCTCGGTAAGAGCGACAACGCCGTATTTGGCATCCGCGTTATCCATATAAGTCTTGATCATTTCGTTATATGAATATTTAGCAAGGAAATTACCGTTATCATCATATACGTAGCCACCTATATTACCGCCAACGTTTTGATCAACGTAGCCGGCAAGGAAGGCAAGCGAGCCGCCGAGAACGTGAACGTACTCAAAGTTCTCGTTGGTGTAGCCGTACGGGCTGATAGTAGTTATACGGATATAGACCTTCTTACCGTCGGCAGTATAATAGTGACCGTCGTCGCCAAGTGTAATATCGATCTTATCGCCCTCTATCTCAAGATTAACGAGGGTCTTTCCCTCAAAGTCAAGCTTTTCGATATCAGCGGTAGCCTGAACCGTGATCCACTCAGCATAGTTGGGATCGAAGGGAGCGTCACCGGTACGCTCTATCTTAAGGGTGACGGGCATATCCTCGGTAAGAGAAATGCCGAGAACGTAAGGAGTCGCAGGATCCTGGATAACTATATCAAAGCTTCTGCCATCATACTCGCCTTCGCCACAATGCTCCTGCTGCACGAACATAGGAAGACCGTAGTAGCCTACGGTAGCATTTGCATCGTCGGTTTCAATAGAGATACGGTAAACACCTGCTGCACGAGCGTTAAATACAAAGAAGGTACGCTCATCCAAGCTGCAAACGGGGTTATATTCTCCCACGCCAACACCGTATGCAAGGGTGTTATCGGGAACGGCACCGTATATCTCGGAAATAATCTTCGGATTACGAACGGTAACATTAACAGACGTAATATCCTTAGAGAGCCTATACTCGCTCTGGATTATCTCAACGTCACTGTAGCCCTGCTTTATCAAGACGGTGTAATTACCTGCAGGTGCATTCTTATAGGATGCCATACCGTCCTTATCGGTGACACGCATCTTTTCCTCGCCCGCATCGTTCTTGAAGGTGACGATAACGTCGCTTACCGGAATGCCCAGGCCGTCTGCAACCTTAACGGTGTAGTCCTGATACACCACCTCATCCTCGTTATTGCCGTCGCCCTCTACATCTTCGCCGACGTTATTATCATCCTTGTTATCGGTATCGTCGTCGGGCTTGTTTTTATTATTATTGCATCCGACCAAGGTCATAAAAACGGTCGAGATCAGCAAAATAATAGCTAAAATGCCAACTATTCTTTTCATTTTATTACTCTTTTCATATTATTTTAAAATGCATTCGGCAGCCTTGCGGTGCCGAATGCATTTTGTTTTTTTGCCACATCCGGCAAGAAATGCTTTATTTTTTTGCTTACTTAGGAGTTGCGGCACAGAAGTACTGCTCGTAGTAGCAAAGCTTGAGCCAGGAGTTTTCCACGCCCTCGAAGGTGTACTTATCCATAAGCAGCTGAAGGATCTCGGCAAGGCGGGCATCAACTGCAACGCAGCCGATCATAGAACTGCCCTCCTCAACAACAACCTCTACGGTACCGGTA
Source organism: Eubacteriales bacterium (assembly GCA_045593345.1). Classification (GTDB taxonomy): domain Bacteria; phylum Bacillota; class Clostridia; order Oscillospirales; family CAG-272; genus UBA1740. Next base: position 3,883 of record JAZNWM010000037.1, on the reverse strand, counting down.
CCGTCCTCGTTAACGACGGTAATAGTATCACCTGCTCTGATGATCTTCGCAGCATAGCCACGCATCGTTTCGGTCTCGTCAGCACCTGAGCCGTGATAGATTCCTGCAAGAACCTCCTCAACAGCATATCCCGTAACGGTATAGCTCTCGCCGTAGCTGTCGACCTCGGTATACTGTGCGTTATAAGCCTCGCCAAGCTCGGCAAGAAGCTCTGCCTTACATCTCTCAACGTCTCCACCTACCTTTTTAAGATAGTTAAGGACGTAAAGATCCTCCTCGGAGTAAAGGAAATTAAACGCACCCGCATCGATCATATCCACCTTGTTAGGATCGTCGGAGTGGATAACGTTACCTGTGAAGATAGTAGTAAACTGAGTAAAATCAGCGTAAATCAGAGAACCGAGTCTGCCGTCCTCACGCTTCTCGTGCCAGAAGCCGTCTTTACCGAGCTCAACGGGAATACCCGTAATAATGGTCTCGGTAAGAGCACCGGTTACGGGATCGAGGAGAGAGGTGAAGGGGCCGGGAGAGGTCTGGCTGAATCTGTAATATCCCTCGTCGCCAAGACGCTCGATACGGTAGTTGACCGTGCCCTCCTGATATACGTCGTAGAAGGCTATGTTGATGTAATAATCCTTGCCTGCCTCAAGGTAAAGAAGCATATAGCAATTGTTAAGGTCGCCTGTATTTGCCCTGTCAATGTTCTCGTAGGTGTACCAAGCAACCTGCTCAGCAAAGCTGCTCTCAAGGAATACCCAAGCGTTAGTCTCAAGTCCGTAGCCCTCGTTTTTAGGATCGGGAGCATAGGAGGAGATAAGGTAGGTGCCGGAGACCTCGGGAGTGAACTTAGCAAAAAGGCCTCTGGGCATAATAACTCTGTTATAAGTAAAGCTGTTGGGGAAATCGGTAGCACCCTTCTCGCTGAGGATAACGTCGTATGCAGAGAAGGTCGAAAGTCCCTTGATAGGATCCTCAAGCTGCTTTCCATCCGTACCGTATGCATCGTAGTAGCAGCAGAATCTGAGCCAGTCGTTTGTATTATCGGGATCACCGTAGAATACGGAGAGAACATCAAGCAGCTCCTTAAGCTCCTTCGTTACCGAAGCAACGCCGTAGAGGGTGGAGTTTGAAGCATAGCTGCAGAAATCTATAAGCAGATCATACTGCTCTACCGTAATTTTACCGGACTCGTAAAGCTCAACCGCCATATAGTACGCGGTGTTATTTGCACTGAATCTCGTGTAGCCCATAAGGTCTGCAAGAAGGATAGGTCCGTCGGGAGAATCTACGTGATAGTAGTCGTCGGAGCCGAGGAATACGCTAACGTATTCGCTGTATGCACCGAAGCCGTCGGGCTTGGTTGCTGCGTAACGATAAATATAAGTCTTGCTGTCGATATCGCCCTCGGAAACGATCCTCAGATCCTTGAGGAATACGGTATCGTGTCCCTCGTTGTCGCTGGAATCCTTCTGATATACGAGGCCGACCTCATAGCTGCCGCTCTCCTCTGCAACGTAAGCGTAGCAGGTCTCCCAGCCGTTATCGTTCTGGCCGGAGATGGAGTAGATGTCCTTGCCGTTTACGACAACGTAAAGGATGTCCGCACCGAGCTCGGTGGAGGCGAAGTAATCGAAGGCGAGAACCTCTCCTGCGTTAAGATTTACGTTAAAGAGAAGCTGTGCGTAGGAGCCCTCTTTATTAGCGTTTGAGGTCTTGATAACGTTATAGATCTCACCGTCAAGCTCTACCTCATCAATAACGAAGGGCCAGGAGTATTCCTTCTCCTCATCCGATGCATCGTCGGGGTAAGGACGGTACTGGATGCCGTCGATTCTGCCGCCGTCAAATACGTTGCTGATCTCATCGCTTGAGGGCATCTGAACGTCAGGCTTTTCCTTAGGAACTATATCGCTGTAATGATAAACGAGCTTCTGCTCATAATCGTCTGTGGTGAAATGTCTGAATATTTCGTCAAAAACTCTTTCGCTGGTGATGGCTCCGCCCTCCATAAGAGTAACGACGCCGTATCTGTCTATCACAACCGAGGTGGGATATCCCTCAACTCCGAATGCAGTGAACAGGCCGAGATTGTCAATACCAACGTCGAAGGTAAGACCGTTGTTATTCTGGAACTGTACAACATCGAACATAGTATCGTTCGCCATCGCGGGGTTATCAAGTGCGATGATAGCAAGATCATCCTGATACTTCTCATAAGCTGCCTGCATTAAAGGGAACTCGGTTACGCACCAGGAGCAGCTGGTATACCAGAAGTTGATAAGCACGGCCTTCTTCTCCTTAAGAGCCTCGGAGAGAGTGAAGGTCTCGCCCGTAGTTGTGGGCACGCTGAAGTCCTGCATAATTGAGCCCAGCGAATAGGTTACACCCGTAAGCCCCGTATCGGGAAGGACCGAGGAGGAAATCTTAATCTCAGACTCACTTGCAGTAAGGGGATAGAAGGACTTTACCTCATATCCGTCGGGAATAGTACTCGTAATAAAGCTTACAGCATACGTTCCGACAGGAAGAGTCGCATAGGCCCTTCCGTCCGCATCGGTGGTGATGGCATAAACGAGATCGCCGATATCACCGTCGACGTACTCGTAGAAGTATACGATCAGATCGGGGAAGATCATACCGCCAACGGTAGAGATCTTAACTGTATATGTAACATCACCCTTATCGTCGGGCTTGTTACCATCGCTGTTACCGCCGTTGCCACCGTTGCCGCCATCGTCACCAATATCACCGGTGCCCCCGTCGTTGCCGCCGTCACCGCTGTCCGGAGCCTTGCCCCCTGCGAGAAGAACGACGAGCAGAATAATTGCGACGAGAAGAACCGCCGCACCCGCGATGATCGCGATCTTCACGCCCTGAGTGAGACCTGCCCACCAGCCGGCGTTTGCCTTGCCCTCTTTTACGGGAGTCGCAGACGGGGTTGCTTCCCCGCCCTGTACCTCTCCGTCGAGGGGCTTCTTTTCTTCATTATTCATATATTTCTCCTTTGCATTATTATTCATTTTGTGAATAAAACTGTAATTCGGGTATAAAACCCCAAATTAATACATTTATATCATATCACGGTTTTGCAAGAAAATCAATAGTAAATTGCAAATTTATTAACGTTTATGCATTGTTAACAAAATATTTAAACATTATTTTACGCATTATTTCGATAAACCTCTTGCTTTTTTTACCTTTATATGATAAAATATTTAATGCACGTTTATTTATTATAAATCTTTTTATTTATTTTTATTAATAATTATTCGCTGCGAAAAAAGTCAGAAAGGCAAAAGGAAATGTCCAAGAAAAGCAGAAAGGTACGGTTGCTGACGGCAATAATGGCCGCGGTGATGATAATATCCACCGCCCTGTCGATCTCGCTGTCTGCAACGGGTATGACTTATTACGGCTCGTCGCCGTCGATAAGTAACGTGAGCGGTTCTATAGATTTGGGAACCGAGAACCTCTTCAACGAGTCGGTAATGCATAAGCTTCCCGACACGATCAAATCTACCGATGAAATCTCTATCATCGTACAAATGAAGACCGAGGCGTTGCTTGATGCATACGATGCATCGGGAAGCAAGCTTTCCTTCACGGAATACGCACTCACCGATGAGGCTGAGAGTGTTCGTGAAAATATTCTCTATGAGTCTATGGCTCTCAGAGAAAATCTTTCAGGCATCAACTACGAGCTTGGAGAAAGTTACAACGTAGTTATGTCCGGATTTGAAATTACTATCAAGGCCGGTGACTTTACAGACGTATGTAAGGCGGTTTCCGGCAAGGCTAACGTTATCGTTGGCGAGGTTTACGAAGCTGCGGAAACACAGCTCGTTGAAAACAGCGTTAACGTAAAGTCGGAGGCCAAGCGGTC
>JAZNWM010000036.1:0-2169 GCA_045593345.1 Eubacteriales bacterium | reverse complement strand
CGGTTATCAGTGATACGAGGAATACGGCGAACACGAATACCGTAGTGATCTGATTCTGCACCGTAAGTATTTTCTGAAGGAGGAGACTGATAAAAAACGTCACTCCGAGAATACAAAGCATAAGCAGTATATTTTTCAAATGCTTAAGTGTCTTTTCTTTCATTTTCCTTTCCTTTCGTGCCTTTTAACAATTATATCATACCTACGGCAAAGATTTAGCAAAGCATTGAGCTTTTGGTTTTAAAAACGGGACAGATAAGCATTCTGCCCCGTTTTATCTTTAGTTTTTCATATATTTTTCAAGTGCGGCAAGCTTTACCGCCAGGACGAGAATTTCGGTCGCAACCCTTACCTCATCGTCGGTGGGATAGGTGGGTGCGATACGCAGATTTTTATCCTCGGGATCTATGCCGTAGGGATAGGTGGCACCGACCGCAGTCAGCGTAACGCCCGCATCCTCCATAAGAGCGTACACACGCTTTGCCGTTCCGGGAAGAACGTTAAGGTTGACGAAATAACCGCCGTTCGGCTCCGACCACTCGGCAATACCAAGACCGCGAAGGCTTGAAAGAGCCGACAGGGTTATATCAAACTTTCTGCCGATAAACTCGGCGAGGATCTTCATATGATTATCAAGGGTTGCCCTGTCCTTGAAATAGGTCGTGTGACGAAGCTGATTAAGCTTATCGTATCCGATGGTCTGTACACCGAGGAACTGGGCAATATGATCAAGGTTAGCGGGAGAGGCAGCAAGCATAGCCACACCTCCGCCCGGGAAGGTGATCTTTGAGGTGGAGGCAAAATAGAAGATACGGTCAAGATTGCCATACCTCTCTGCCTCGGTGAAGATGTCGAGAAGAGGGTCGCACTCGCCTCTGAAGTTATGCACTGCATAGGCGTTGTCCCACATAATGCGGAAGTCGGATGCACCGCACTCCATAGCGGCAAGGCGGCGTACCGTCTCGTCGGAATAGGTATTGCCGGTAGGGTTGGAATACTTAGGAACGCACCAGATACCCTTTACGGTAGGATCCTTTACGATAGCCTCTACCATATCCATATCCGGACCCGTGGGAGTCATCGGTACCGAGATAAGCTCAAAGCCGAACAGCTCGGTCATCTTGAAATGTCTGTCATAGCCCGGTGTGACGCATATCCACTTCTTCACCGGCTCCTTACACCAGGGACGGCGGGAGCCGAGGACGCCAAAGAGCATTGCCCTGGCAAGAGTGTCGTACATAAGCTGAAGCGAGGAGTTTCCGCCTACGGTGATATACTCTGTCTTGATGCCCAGCATATCGGCGAAAAGCTGCTTCATCTCGGGAATACCGTCAAGCACGCCGTAATTACGGCAGTCAACACCGTTTACCGAGAAGCACTTCTCCCTCGGTCTTGCCTCCGAAAGAAGAGGCAGGCTTATGTCAAGCTGGTCGGAGTTTGGCTTGCCTCTCGACAGGTCAAGCGTAAGCCCCTGTGCCTTATATTCATTATATTTACGAAGCACGCTTTCGTACTCCGCAGAAAGCTCTGTCATAGACAGATCTGAATACTTTATCATTGCATTTTTTACCTTTTTGAAAGTTTTTGCGACTCAGAATTCATATTTTATCGCATTTTGCAGATTTTCACCCATTTATTATAGTATATTATGAAGGAAATTTCAAGTGATTTTGCAAAAAATGTCAAAAAATATTTCTTTTTAAAAAAGTCTGCGAAAACCCGAATGTCAAGTAGTTATTTGCAAATTGTTCAAAAAATTTTTGATATTTAGTTTTTTAAGCTCTTTTGTGAACCGTTTTGTGCTGTTTTCACCATTGAATATAGCCCTTGGGTAGTTGTTTATGAAGTCTTGGACGTATTGAATATACTCGGTACTGTAATTGCATATAGGGGTGCCCTTTGGGATAAATCTACGGATAAAGCCGTTTTGGTTTTCGTTGGTGCCTCGTTCTGATGAACGGTAAGGATGACAGTAATAAACGGTTGTTCTACGCTTATTTGTGTATGGCGAAAACTCTATACCCTTTGTATCGGAGAACTCCGTTCCGTTATCAAAGGTTATAGATTTAAATACTTTTCGGAAGGTTGTGCTTCCTATTTTACGTTCAAGACGGTTAAGCATTCTTACGGTGCTTGCTGCCGTCTTGTCGGGTGATTTTAAGATAATTT
>JAZNWM010000035.1:0-2893 GCA_045593345.1 Eubacteriales bacterium | reverse complement strand
GTCGACGAGCCTGTCGGGACGGTATACTGCCGTAAAATAACCGCTGAATTTTAACAATTTAGCTGCCGCCTCGCAGAAATCGTATATATCCCCGCAAACCTCGTGGCGGGCGATATTTTTCTCTTCTATAGCATTTTGCTTACCCGAGCGGGTCTTCATATAGGGAGGATTAGTGAAGACGATATCAAACTCGCCCTCGCCTCTGTAAGCTCTGAGATCGGTATGCACCGCCGTAAGCCTTTCGGTAAGACTGTTAAGCTCGGCGTTGCGGCGGGTAAGGTCGGCGTATTTCTTCTGAACCTCAAGGGCTGTCACCAATCGGAGCTTCTCGCGGACGAGCAGCAGCATTGAAATAATTCCGCTACCGCTGCCAAGCTCACAGCCGCGGTTGTGCCTTCCGTTTATATAGCCCGCAAGCAGCAGGGCATCGGTACCGAAGGTCAGACCGTCGGTCTCTTGAATCAGAGTAAGCTTATCGTTTACAAAATCCCTTTTTTCCATATCCCAAAACGTAGGGCACAGCCTACCGCCTTTCATTTTTTACAGAAAAAAAGCGGAGAGAAATCCCCGCTTTTTTGTTTCCCACTTGGGGAATAAGTAACAATTATTCCTCTGCAGGAGCACCTACAGGACAAGCGTCTGCACAGGAACCGCAGCTGATGCAAGCGTCAGCGTCGATAACGAACTTGCCGTCGCCCTCGGAAATGCAACCTACAGGACAAGCATCTGTGCACGCACCGCAGCTGATGCACTCATCGGAAATCTTGAATGCCATTTGCCAAACCTCCATTTTAGTTGTCACATATATTTTATCATATCTGTGAAAAAAATCAAGTCTATTTCTGAAAAAAGTTATAAAAAGTTATAATTTTTTTCAAATCAAGCTAAAAATCACTCCTCGTCGGGAATTTCCTCATCCTCTTGCTTCGCCGCACCCTTGCCCGGGCGGGAGAGAACCTTCACGTCGGAGACCTTGTAGAGCTTCGGTGCATCCTTGTCGTTATCGTTAAGGCGTACCTTGATCTCGCCTGCCAGGGGCTTGGTCTCAATAACCACGCCCTCGCCGTCTGCGGTCTTGACAACAGAGCCGTTCTGGGGCGTGCGTCTGATCGCCTCCTCATAGGTTTCGTGCTCGTAGCGAAGACAGCACATAAGACGTCCGCAGGCACCCGATACCTTAGAGGAGTTAAGCGAGAAGTTCTGCTCCTTCGCCATCTTGATGGAAACCTGCACGAAATCCGACAGGAAATTAGCACAGCACAGCTTTCTGCCGCACACACCGATACCGCCGAGCATCTTCGCCTCGTCGCGTATACCGATCTGACGAAGCTCTATCCTGGTGCGGAAGGTGGACGCCAGGTCGCGTACCAGCTCTCGGAAGTCGACTCGGGACTCGCAGGTGAAGTAGAATATAAGCTTGGAGTTGTCAAAGGTGTACTCCGCACCCACAAGCTTCATTCCCAGGCCGTGTGCCTCCACCTTCTTCTGACATATCGCAATAGCATCCGCCTCAGCCCTGCGGTTTGCCTCGTAGTGCTCAATATCCTCGCTGCTTGCAACCCTGGTCACAGGCTTCAGGGGGGATATGATCTCGGTTGATGAAACTCTCTTGTTTGCAATCTTCACCGTACCGAGCTCAACGCCGCGTGCGGTTTCAACGATAACCCTGACACCCACCGCGAGAGTCAGTCCGTCGGGGGAGAAGAAGTATATCTTTCCCGCCTCGCGGAAGTTGACGCCCACGATCTCCACTTCCGCGGGGGCATCTGCGGTTATCTCTTCATTTTCATTAAGATTCTTTATTTCTTCGGACATTTTTCTTTCCTATTCCTTTATTAATTCGTCGCAATAAGCTTGATCCTTGACGTAAGGCTTGCGAGCAGGTTCGACACGTTCGCATTCCTGATGCACAGCTCGTGTGCCTCGCTTACCGCATCGTACAGCCTGACGATACGCCTCCTGTCAATATCACCGCACAGCCGTGCGGCATCCTCGCCCGTGGGGAAGAACACCGTCTTTGCCCTCGGAGCGTATTTTATTACCAACAGGTCGCGTAGTGCCGAGATCAGTCTTTCCAGGGTCAGCTGAAGCTCGCCTCTCTTGGTGGGAAAGCGGGAAATTACTGCGTGAAGCTCGGCGTAGGACGCCTTGCCCGACAGGGCAGAGAGTAGCTTGATAATTTCGCTACGCTCCTCCTCGTTGTCCTCGCTTCTCCTTCCTGATACCAGCTCGCCTGCAAGCCCCAGTCTGCCGTCGGCACTCATAATAATGCCGTAAAACCTGGTCGGGTCAACCGATTTCAGCGTTCTTGCCTCCTGGCTGTTATGAAGCAGCCATTTTTCAATCTCACCGTCCTGAAAGCGACTCATAGCAATATACTGCGTACGGCTCTTTATGGTGGTAAGGATCCTGTCGCATTCCTTGGCGAGCAGGATTATTCTAACCGCCGACGGCGGCTCCTCAAGCACCTTGAGCAGGGCGTTCTGTGCCTCGGGGGTCATAGTCTCGGCGTCGTCAATGATGTATATTTTGTTCTCCGACTCGGTTGCCGACAGGAACATATCCTCGCGGAAGTCCTTCACCGCCTCAACGCCAAGGGTGGCACGGTCCTTATTTCTTGACAGAAGCTTCACGTCGGGAAAGCTGCGGTCGTATATCCTTCTGCAGCAATTACATTTGCCGCAGGGAAGGGTGTCGCCTTCTCGCCTCTCGCAGTTTAGTGCCGCGGCGATCTCGTATGCCAGGGTGGATTTACCGCTGCCCGACGGACCGCCGATAAGAAACGCGTGGGGAAGACTTCCCGATTCTATTGCACGGCCCAAGCGTGCCTTGGTCTCGTCGTTGCCGACAAGCCTTGGGAAATAATTCCTCACAACCTCACCCCTTTACCACC
>JAZNWM010000034.1:0-1590 GCA_045593345.1 Eubacteriales bacterium | reverse complement strand
TATTTACGCTGCCGTCTGCATTAAGGTTGTTCTCGAGGAAGGCAATAAGCATTCTGGGAGGAGCAACGACGGTATTGTTAAGAGTATGAGCAAGATAGGTACCGCTCTCACCCTTAACGCGAATCTTAAGTCGGCGAGCCTGTGCATCGCCAAGATTAGAGCAGGAGCCAACCTCAAAGTACTTCTGCTGTCTGGGAGACCAGGCCTCAACGTCAACAGACTTAACCTTCAGGTCTGCAAGGTCACCCGAGCAGCACTCAATGGTTCTTACGGGAATATCAAGGGTGCGGAACATATCAACGGTGTTCTTCCAGAGTCTGTCAAACCAGACGGGAGATTCCTCGGGCTTGCAAACCACGACCATCTCCTGCTTCTCGAACTGATGAATACGGTAAACGCCACGCTCCTCGATGCCGTGAGCCCCCTTCTCCTTACGGAAGCAGGGAGAGTAGGACGTGAGGGTATAAGGAAGCTCGCTCTCAGGAACGATCTGATCAATGAACTTACCGATCATAGAATGCTCGGAGGTGCCGATAAGATAGAGATCCTCGCCCTCGATCTTATACATCATAGCCTCCATCTCGGCAAAGTACATAACGCCGGTCACAACGCCCGCACGGATCATATAAGGGGGGATGCAATAGGTAAAGCCGCGATCGATCATAAAGTCGCGTGCGTAGGAGATAACCGCAGAGTGAATTCTCGCAATATCACCCATAAGGTAATAGAAGCCATTACCTGCAACGCGACGTGCGGAGTCAAGGTCAATACCGCAGAAGCGTTCCATAATATCGGTGTGATAAGGAACCTCAAAATCGGGGGTAAGAGGCTCGCCAAAGCGTTCTACCTCAACGTTCTCGGAGTCATCCTTACCAATAGGAACGGAGGGATCGATAATGTTGGGGATAACCATCATAATCTTGGTAACACGCTCGGAAAGCTCGGCCTCCTTTGCCTCGCAAGCGGCAAGCTCGGCTGCCTGCTCTGCTACAAGCTTCTTCGCCTCCTCTGCCTCTTCAAATCTCTTCTGTCCCATAAGCATACCTATGGACTTGGAGATCTTATTTCTGTTTGCTCTGAGATCGTCTGCACGCTTTTTATTCTGACGAAGCTCCTCGTCGAGAGCAATAACCTCGTCAACGAGAGGAAGCTTGGAATCCTGGAATTTCTTCCTGATGTTTTCCTTAACGGCCTCGGGATTTTCTCTTAAAAATCTGATGTCAATCATTTTCTTACTCCTTAAAGGGCATATCAAGCCATTTTCATTTTCATATCATTTATTTTACACTATAGAGGGAAAAAATGCAAGAGGTTTGTAAAATATTTTCCCTTTTTACGTATAAATTTAAAATAGGGATTGATTTTTTACGATTGATTTGATATAATGATTATTGTTAAAAATTTATTTATCAAGGAGATACATAATGTTAGTTTCTGCTAAGGAAATGCTTAACAAAGCGAAAGCAGGCCACTATGCTGTTGGCCAGTTTAACATCAACAATCTTGAATGGACCAAGGCCATTCTTCTTACCGCACAGGAGATGAACTCCCCCGTTATTCTCGGCGTATCCGAGGGTGCCGGCAAGTATA
>JAZNWM010000033.1:0-4199 GCA_045593345.1 Eubacteriales bacterium | reverse complement strand
TAAATTTTTGATGGATTTTTTAGGATTTTGCCGAAGGCAAGTAGGGACTTTACAAGGCGAAAGCCTTAAAAAGACACTAAAATTTATTGCTGTATGGCTTATGGGTTCGATTACCTTATGGCTACCCGCCACCATTATAGAAAAAACAGCCCGACTCGGTAGAGTGGGCTGTAATTTATCGGAAAATATAGATCATTCTTTCGCGTCCTTCTTTTTAAACTGCTCTATTATCAGTGCACGAAGCTTGTCGCTCATAACGGCGGATGACTCGATATGTACCTTGCTTTTGCCGAGGAAGAGCGTCAGCGAATCTCTGTTTTTTCTCAGGGCTGTTATCTCGTCAAAGCGGTAGATTTTTTTATTACCGAGGAAGGTGGAATACTGAAATTCCTCGTCGCTCAGCACGTATATTCTCTGGTTTCTATAGCAGAGCAGTATTCCGATACAGCAGAGCAGAAACGCCCCGCCGAGCACCAGATAGAACCATTCCTTCGTGTATATATATCTTGCCACCAGTATGAATACGGCAAGAAGGGCAGCACCCGCAAGGCCTAATGCGTGATTTGACAGATGCATATCCGCCCGCTCGGCCTCCTCGTCCACGCCGAGCAGTCTTGTGATAAGACCTGCTATAAGTCTAAACAACGTTCTCATTTCTTTTTTTCTCCCTTTCTTGCGTATGACAGAGTCTGCCTCAGGGCCGACTCCTTCTCTATGCCCGCAAGCCGAAGCTTATGTGCGTAGTCGAGATAACCTGAAAACTCCTTGGACGGAGCAAGCCCCGCCTCGATAAGATCCTGTCCCGTAACGTAGGGGCGGGACATATATTCGCGGTAGGTCTTAAGTCGCTCGATAAAGAAATCATCGTAGGAAATGTACTCCCTCGGTGCTATTTTGCCAAGTCCGTCTGCCACAGCAATACAAATCAGTGCGGCAGGATCTACGGATTTGTCAAACATCTTGTTCGTTGATTTTACCGATGCTCCCGTTGCTGCCAGGGTGTTGGGCTTCATATGATACTCGGACAGATTAAGCACATACTTTATAAGGCGGTGCTCGTTTGTCAGCCGCTTCATAAAGCCTTCGATGATAGGCAGTCCTGCTACCTCGTGACCGTAAGAGTGTATCTCTCCCTTCACGATCTCGGTGCATATCGCCTTGCCAAAGTCGTGCGTTATGCAGGCCAGCATAAATCCAAGCGGATCCTCGGCATAATGCCTCAGCCTTGCACCCTCGTCAAGCACCATCATAGTATGCACCCACACGTCGCCCTCGGCGTGATGCTTCGGGTTCTGCTCTACACCGATAAGGGCCTCAAGCTCGGGGAACCATACCGACAGATGATTCATTTTACGCATCAGCTCGAAGAATACCGAGGGCCTTTCGGCCTTCAGAAGAGCCTTCTCAATTTCTCCGAGAATTCTCTCCTTCGCCAGGGTGGAAATATCCATCCCGCGACAAAGCTCTATGGTATCGTGGGCAATATCAAAGCCGAATCTTGCGGCAAACTGTGCTCCGCGAAGCACTCGTAGGGGATCCTCAACGAAGGTGGCCGCGTCTATATGACGGATAATACGGTTTTTCAGATCCTCTCGCCCGCCAAAGTGGTCGATTATCTCGCCCGTCAGTACGTTTTGCATCATAGCGTTGACGGTAAAATCACGCCGCTGTGCCGCCTTGTACGTACCTATATGGGGATCTACGAATATGTCAAAGTCGCGGTGCCCCCGGCCCCTGTTGGTTTCGGTTCTGGGCATCGCAATATCCAGAGAATAGCCTCGCAGCCCAAAGATGCCAAAGCTCTCGCCTATCTCCATCCTCTGACCCAACGAGTCAAGAATTCCCTTAAGTACGTCGGGCGTGATCCCGTGTATTTCGATGTCAATATCCTTACCTTGATGTCCTTCGATAAGGTCGCGGACGTACCCGCCAACGAAATAGGCACAGCCGCCGCTCGCATCAACACGCTCTGCGATTTTTCTCGCCATTTCCATATCAGAAATATGCATACGTCCCCTCCTTTCCGTTCTTTTATTTATTATAGCACAATCAGGATGAAAGTGCAATAGCGGTGTCAATAAAAAAGACTGCCCAAGGCAAATAGCCCGTGACAGTCCTTTTATGCTAATCTACATCACCGTGAATTAATCGCAGCAGGGGTCTTCCTTGATTACAGGAGGCTCCTCGGGTGCGGGAGGTGTCACGTCACCAAGGCCGGAGGTCTCGGAGAACATAACGTTAGCCTTCGTCATTTCAACGGCGTCGGTGGGAATGATGATCTTGGATGCCTTGCCGTTGGACATAGCAACCAGAGCCTCGTACTTCTTGATCTCAAGAACAGCGGCGTCAACGCCCGCCTCCTTAAGGGCACGGAGACCGTCAGCCTCTGCCTTCTTAGCGAGGTAGATAGCCTTCGCCTCACCCTCTGCACGGGCAATTCTTGCATCACGCTCACCCTCTGCTGCCAGGATCATAGCCTGCTTGTCACCCTCTGCACGGGTAATAGCAGCTGCCTTGTGGCCCTCTGCCTGAAGCAGCGTCTCTCGGCGGTCACGCTCTGCCTTCATCTGCTTTTCCATCGCATTCTGGATCTCGGTGGGAGGTATAATGTTCTTAAGCTCTACGCGATTAACCTTGATACCCCACTTGTCGGTTGCCTCGTCAAGTATCTCGGTCATCTTGGCGTTGATGGTATCACGGGAGGTAAGCGTTCCGTCAAGCTCAAGCTCACCTACCAGGTTACGGAGAGTAGTTGCCGCAAGGTTTGCAAGGGCGGAAATAGGATTAACCGCACCGTAAGCATAAAGCTTTGCGTCGTAAATAGCATAGTAGATAACCGTGTCTATCTGCATAGTAACGTTATCCTTGGTAATAACAGGCTGGGGAGGGGAATCGAGAACCTGCTCCTTTAAGGTAACCTTGTTTACAATATTTTCAAGTAAAGGAATCTTAATGTGTAAGCCTGCCTTCCAGGTGGTTTTGTACTTACCGAGGAACTCGATAACGTACTCGTAGGTGTGCGGAACAACCTTGATACACGCACACAAAATTGCAATGATTGCAGCTAACACTGCTAAACCGATAAATAAACCCATATTGTTTCTCCTTTTGGAAATTTCACCTGCAAATGTTGCCTATTACAGTTGATCTGATAAAAGTATAGCACAAAACCGACGAAAGTGCAATACTTTTGTCTCAATTATTCATAATTATTCATATTTAGGCTTGTTTAGACTCACTGGCGGATGATTTAAGTGAATTAAGTTTGTTTTCCAGTGTTTGGTTTTTTATAGAAGCTATAATGAGTTCCTGCTTGTATAAATTTGTTTGCAAAAGATTAATTATCTCTGCCAACCCTATAAAGCACATTCCCAAAACAAAGCTACTTGCAACTCCAATTAAAAAATAAGCATTTAAAAGCAGTAAGGTTAATAAAATGAAAAATAAAAAGCCAATAGCAATTATAAAAACACCTATGCCTGACAATATTTTTCCTATTTTGTTTTCTCTCATTTTCATCCTCCAAAAAAATAAAATAAAAGTGCACCCATTGAGAGTGCACTAAAAATGCCTCCCTCAATGCTGCGACACATTTTCCACCGTATAACAAGGGGAGAGAGTACATTTTTAACTATAGTACTCCCTTGCTGGTGGAAATATTCAAATGTGTCGCAAGTGCATTATAACACATTTTTATGTTTTTGTCAATGAGTGCATTTTAATAAAATGTTTTTTGGTAAATATGCATTTGCAAAACATCTTGTTTATCAAAAACATATGAAAAGACGAGAGCCTTGGCTCTCGTCTTTTCATATTCCCTTTTAAGAGTGCAAATTGGGATTTTTATAGATATTGTATTAAACTTATTTTAGGGATATTATACCTCGGGCTTCATCGTGGGGAAGAGTAAAACGTCCCTGATAGATGCCGAGTCGGTAAGAAGCATAACGAGTCTGTCGATACCGAAGCCGAGACCGCCTGTGGGAGGCATACCGTACTCAAGCGCGGTTACGTAATCGTAGTCAACCTCAGCGGGAGAATCGGGATCCTCTGCCTTCTTCTTCGCAACCTGAGTCTCAAATCTCTCGCGCTGGTCGATGGGATCGTTAAGCTCGGAGAAGGCGTTGCCCATCTCGGTGCAGTTGATGAAGTACTCGAATCTCTCAGTGAAGGCGGGATCGGTGGGCTTTCTCTTTGCG
>JAZNWM010000032.1:0-3901 GCA_045593345.1 Eubacteriales bacterium | reverse complement strand
TTACTGCCTTACCGCGCTTACCGTTATCAATAAGGGCGTCTACGAACTCCTGAAGCATGCGCTTCTCGTTTCTGATAATGATCTCGGGCGCTCTCATCTCAAGGAAGTGCTTAAGACGGTTGTTTCTGTTTATAACTCTTCTGTAAAGCTCGTTGATATCCGAAGCGGCAAATCTACCGCCGTCAAGCTGTACCATAGGACGAATGTCCGCAGGAAGAACGGGAATAGTATCAAGAATCATCCACTCGGGACGGTTGCCGCTCTTTCTGAAGGCCTCAACGATCTCAAGACGCTTAATAAGCTTAACCTTCTTTGGTCCGCTCGACTCGGCGAGCTTCTCACGAAGCTCCTTGGAGAGATCGTCAAGGTTGATCTCGGCGAGAAGCTCCTTAATAGCCTCAGCACCCATACCTGCTTTGATATCGTTATCAAACTTCTCCTTCGCCAGCTTGTACTCGGCGTCGGTGAGAAGCTGCTTCTTCTCAAGATGAGTCACGGTAGGATCACCGGGATCAATAACGATATATCTTGCAAAGTAAAGAACTCTCTCAAGCTCTCTGGTGGACATATTAAGCATCGCACCCATACGGGAGGGGAGTGCCTTGAAGTACCAGATATGAGAAACGGGAGCAGCAAGCTCGATGTTACCCATACGCTCGCGTCTTACCTTCTTGGTGGTTACCTCAACGCCGCACTTCTCGCAGACCTTACCCTTAAAGCGAACTCTCTTATACTTACCGCAAAGACATTCCCAGTCCTTAGTCGGGCCAAAGATACGCTCGCAGAAAAGACCGTCACGCTCTGCCTTAAGAGTACGGTAGTTGATGGTCTCGGCCTTAGTAACCGCACCGTGCGACCAGGAGCGGATAAGCTCGGGGGACGCAAGACCGATTTTTATTGAATCAAACGTATTCTTATCCATAGTTTGAATTGTACCTTTCTGTTTCAAATTCGGCTCGAGAGGGACGCTGCCCTCTCATAAGCCTTCGTTCTATCTAATCCGGATTATTCTTCGTCGTCGGCGTAATCGTCGTAGTCCTCGTCGTCGTATTCCTCGTCATACTCGGAATCGTCGTACTCGGAATCGTCGTAATCCTCATCATCCTCGGCATCACGTGCTTCATTCTCGGCGTCAACGCTTCTCTCCACCTCTTCAATGTTGTTGTAGGTGGGGGTATCGTCGTCTACCACGCCGGAGATGTCAACGTCCTGACCGTTCTCATCAAGAACGCGGATATCAAGGCAGAGAGCCTGAAGCTCCTTAACCATAACCTTGAAGGACTCGGGAATGCCGGGAGTGGGAATGTTATGACCCTTAACGATAGCCTCATAGGTCTTGGTTCGTCCCGCAATATCGTCGGATTTTACGGTAAGTATCTCCTGAAGGGTGTATGCCGCACCGTATGCCTCGAGTGCCCAAACCTCCATCTCACCGAATCTCTGACCGCCGAACTGGGCCTTACCGCCGAGGGGCTGCTGAGTTACGATGGAGTAGGAGCCGATAGAACGTGCGTGAATCTTATCGTCAACCAGATGGTGAAGCTTAAGGTAATACATAATACCAACCGTAACGGGATTGTCGAAGGGATCGCCGGTACGACCGTCGTAAAGAGTTACCTTACCGTCGATAACCTTGAGGCTCTCCTTCTTCATAAGGTTACGAAGCTTCTCGTCATCGTCCACGATGGACTGGTCAACACGCTGAAGGTCCATCTTGCCATCCTCGCGGATGACCTCCATAAATACCGCCTTACCGCGAACGCTCTCGCCGGGGCGGATATCACGGGTGTATTTAGCCTGGCGGAGAAGCTCGATGATGTCGGTCTCCTTCGCACCGTCAAATACGGGAGTCATAATCTTGATACCAAGCTTACGGCAGGCAATACCGAGATGCACCTCGAGCACCTGACCGATGTTCATACGGGAAGGAACGCCCAGTGGGTTAAGCACGATATCAAGGGGAGTACCGTCTGCAAGGAAGGGCATATCCTCGGGGGGAAGAATACGGGAAACGACACCCTTGTTACCGTGACGGCCCGCCATCTTATCGCCCACAGAGATCTTTCTCTTCTGTGCAACGTATACGTGTACTACCTTGTTTACGCCGGGAGCAAGCTCGTCGGAGTTGGATCTGTCGTAGATCTTAACGTCAACTACAACGCCGTACTCACCGTGACGCATCTTAAGGGAGGAGTCCTTTACCTCGCGTGCCTTCTCACCGAAGATTGCACGGAGAAGTCTCTCCTCGGGTGTAAGCTCGGTCTCGCCCTTAGGCGTTACCATACCTACGAGAATATCGCCCGGACGAACCTCGGTACCGATACGGATAATACCGTCTGCATCAAGATTCTTCAGAGCCTCGTCACCAACGTTAGGAACCTCGCGGGTGATCTCCTGTGCACCGAGCTTGGTGTCGCGGGCCTCCTTGGTGAACTTTTCAATGTGAATAGAGGTATACATATCCTCGCGGACGAGTCTCTCGTTAAGGAGTACCGCGTCCTCGTAGTTGTAACCCTCCCAGGTCATAAAGCCGATAAGAGCATTCTTACCAAGAGAAATTTCACCGCCCTGGGTTGCGGGACCGTCTGCAATAACCTGGCCTGCCTCTACTCTGTCGCCCTCGTTTACGATGGGACGCTGGTTTACGCAGGTGCCCTGGTTAGAACGCTTGAATTTGATAAGGTGATAGGTATCACGGCTGCCGTTGTCGGCGAGAATGATGATCTCGTCGCCCGATGCACGGAGGACGGTACCGCCCGCCTTCGCAACGACTACCGCACCCGAGTCAACCGCCGCCTTGTATTCCATACCCGTCGCAACGATAGGCGAGTCGGTCACCATAAGGGGAACAGCCTGCTTCTGCATGTTAGATCCCATCAGTGCACGGGTGTTGTCGTCGTTCTCAAGGAAGGGGATACAGCCTGCCGCAACCGAAACTGCCATCTGAGGGCAAGCGTCCATCAGGTCAACCTCGGTGGGCTCAACCTCGATATACTCGGTGTTAAGACGGCAGATAACCTTCTTGTTTACGAAATAGCCGTTCTCGTCAAGCGACTCGTTCGCCTGAGCAACAACGTTGTTGTCCTCCTCGTCCGCGGTGAGATAAACTACCTCGTCGGTAACGCGACCGGTCTTCTTATCAACGATTCTGTAAGGAGCCTTAAGGAATCCGTAATCGCTTATCTTTGCATAAGAAGCAAGGTAGGAGATAAGACCGATGTTGGGACCTTCGGGTGTCTCTACGGGACAGATACGGCCGTAGTGTGTATAGTGAACGTCACGGCCCTCGAAGGACGCTCTGTCTCTGGAGAGACCGCCGGGACCAAGCGCGGAAAGACGGCGCTTGTGAGTAAGCTCGGCGAGGGGGTTGTTCTGGTCCATGAACTGGGAAAGAGGCGAAGAACCGAAGAACTCGCGGATAGCGGTTGCTACGGGACGGGTGTTGATCAGAGCCTCGGGGCGAAGATCGTCTGCGTCGTGAGTAGCCATACGCTCCTTGATGTTCTTGTCCATTCTTGACATACCGATTCTGAGCTGGTTCTGAAGAAGCTCACCAACGCAGCGAAGACGTCTGTTGCCAAGATGGTCGATATCATCGGTAGAACCGATGCCGTGTGTAAGACAAAGGAGATAGTTGATCGAAGCAAAAATATCTTCCTTTGTGATGTGCTTGGGAGCGAGCTCGGTGAATCTTTCCTTCACGAGTCTCTTGATGTATCTCTCCTTTGCCTCGCCCTCGAAGCCCTCAGCCTCTGCAGCGGCGATGATCTCGGAGAGAATACCGAATCTAACCTTCTCGCCTGCCTTTACGCCGCAATCGGTAAGGTCATAGCCGAGAACAAGCTCGGGGCGAACGGTGTTGTTACCGAATACCAAGTCGGATCGTAGCCATGTCGTTCTG
>JAZNWM010000031.1:0-7539 GCA_045593345.1 Eubacteriales bacterium | reverse complement strand
AAAAACAAGCTGATATATGGTTGTGAGGGATAAATGAGCGAGGCAAAAAGGTTTTTCAAAAGCGGAATATTACTTACCCTGGTAGGACTTTCGATGCGTACTGCCTCAATGCTCTTCGGTGCCTTTATCTCCCGTACCGTCGGTGCGGAGGGCGTGGGCATCTATACTCTCGTTATGACGGTCTATTCCTTTGCCGTCACGCTCGCAACCTCGGGCATCAGCCTTACGGTCACCAGGCTCGTGGCATCTGCCATCGGCGAGGGCAGGGCAGAGGGGCTTTCTGCAATTCTTAGGGCATCCTTTATCTATTCGCTCTTCTTTGGCGTACTCTCTTCTCTGGGGCTATATTTCTGCTCGGATCTTATCGGTGGCTCTCTTCTCTCCGACAGCCGCACCGTATCATCTCTGCGTGTGCTCTCCCTGTCGCTTCTGCCCGCCGCACTAAGCTCGGCTCTGTCGGGATATTTCGTCGGTGTGAAGCGTGTGGGCTTTAACGCCGCAGTATCTGTATTCTGCCAGCTTATCAAGATAATCCTTACCGTAGCCCTTGTAACATACCTTCTCCCCTACGGCATAGTAAGTGCGGTAGTGGGTCTCTGCATCGGCATAACCCTCACGGAAATATTCGGTTTTTTGCTTATTTTCTTTGAATTCTTATATGATTGGCACAAAAACGGCGTAAAGCCCATCGCAAAGGCCTCGGCTCTTTCTCCGGTCGCGAGGACTGCTCTGCCGCTGGCATTTTCGGCATACGTCCGCTCACTGCTTCTGAACGTGGAGCATATCCTTATTCCGAGAAAGCTGCGTGAGAGCGGCGAGACCGACTCGGAGGCATACGCCCATTACGGCACCCTTCACGGTATGGCTCTGCCGGTCATAGTCTATCCAATGTCACCGCTATCCTCCTTCGCGGGACTTCTCGTCCCCGAGTTTGCCGAGGATATGGCGGCGTGCAAAAGGGACAGGATGGACAGAATAGCCTCCCGTGCTTTGAATGCTACGCTCTCCTACGCCGTAATATCGGCAGTCTTCCTCTTCGTCTTTGCCGAGGAGCTGGGCTATCTGCTCTACGACTCCTACGACGCAGGCTATTACATATCCACCCTTGCCATCGTAGTACCAATAATGTATCTTGACCACGTGACCGACTCTATTCTGAAGGGCATCGGCGAGCAGGTCTTCTCTATGTGGGTAAACATCACCGACTCGCTTCTCTCGGTGGCACTGGTCTGGCTTCTCATTCCCCGTATGGGAATAATGGGCTACGCTGTTGTGATCGTGGCTATGGAGGGCTATAATTTTATACTTTCCTTTCTTCGTCTCAGGCGTAAAATACGGTTCAGGCTCCGCCCCGCATCAGCCATCCTTCTGCCCCTTGCCGCCTCGCTTACGTCGGCATATCTATGTCGCACCGCCTTTGATTTCTGCGACAGCACAGCCACACCTCTATGGCTTGTGATGAAGATGCTCTTCGCCCTTTCAATAACCGTAGCGATTCTGGCTGCTTTTAATGCAAAGCGGGAATTTTCTCGCACGAAAATCAAGGTATAAAAACAAAAAAAGCGGCAACCAAATGGTCGCCGCTTCGCGTTTTTGTAAAGTATTATTGTCAAAAATGCTTAATCTGCGTCCTTTTCCTCGGATTCCTCGTCCTCGCCATCCTCGTCATTTCGCTTATCAATAACGTGAACGCTCTCAACTCTTCGGCCATCCATCTCGGTGACCTCAACGGCGATTCCGTACTCCTCAAAGCTGTCGCCGACCTCGGGTATCTTGCCGAGAACCTCCATAGCCCAACCACCTACTGTGACCGACTCAACCTCCTGGTCGAGATCAAGCTCGGAGAAGAGATTTTCAATGTTGGCTCTGCCCGATACCACGTATTCTCTGTCGTCAACCTCCTGTATCTCCTGGATGATCTCATCGTGCTCATCCCAGATCTCGCCGACGATCTCCTCAAGAATATCCTCAAGCGTTACGATACCTGCGGTAGATCCGAACTCGTCGGTAACGACCGCCATATGCAGCTGCTTTTCCTGCAGCTCCTTCATCAGCTCGTTTACAGGCTGGGTGATAGCAACGAAAATTACGGGCTTGATTATCTCGTGCAGAGGCACGCTCGCCTTATAGGCAATGGTGTAGAAGTCCTTGTAGTAAAGAATACCGACGATATTGTCAATGCTCTCGTCGTAGACGGGCAGTCTGGAGTAGCCCGACTCTGCGAACACCTTCGCAACCGTCTCCTTGTTTGCACCGACGGGCAGGGCGGTAATGTCGATTCGGGGCGTGAATATATCTCCCACCTCAAGATCGCCGAACTCGATGGCACTCTTGATAAGGTCGCTTTCCTCCTTATCAATGTCACCCTCCTCCTCGGCCTCCTCGATTATGGAGATAAGCTCCTCCTCGGTCATACCCTGGTCGTCGGATTTCTTGAACAGCTTCGCCAGCAGCTTCTGCCAGCCGTTGAAGATAAATACGAAGGGGAAGAGAACCACTCTGAAGCAGTTGATTATGGGTGCAGAGAACATAGCGAATTTTTCGGGGGCATTCTTCGCCATAGTTTTGGGCGATATCTCTCCGAAGATAAGCACCACTACGGTCAGCACCGCGGTGGAAACGGTTGCACCGATGTCCTCGCCTCTCGGATGGTCGCCGAAGATAAACTTAGTAAACAGCAGCGTGCCCATAGCCGACGCCAGAATATTAACGATATTGTTTCCTATAAGTATTGTAGAAATGAGTGAATCGTAGTTATCGGAAAGCTTAAGTGCCAGAGCCGCCTTTTTGTTGCCCTTTTCCGCCATATTCTTGACTCTGATGCGGTTGTAGGTGGAAAACGCGGTCTCCGTCGCCGAGAAATAGGCTGACAGAATTACGCAGATAACTATGATTATTATGTGGATTTCCATAATATTATTTTGTTTAACTCTACCTTTCAAAATTGATTTTTAGTAAATTCTATTTGGAAAAAACAGCAAAAAAAGGCATAACCGTACCCGAATAAAGTGCGGCTAAGCCTGGATTATACATATTTTGCAATACTCACCTGACAAGTATCCCCGTCTGTGGCGTCGTCCATATTTCCTCCAAAATTCAATTGCCCGAGGGCATTATACGTTAAATATCATAGCATATTATTCGCAGAATGTCAAGTATTTTTATCAAATTGTTTATTTCCTCGCCGACCGCCTTCTTTTTTCTTGACATTTTCCCTACCGCGTGATACAATATTTTCAGTAAAATGAAGTGGGAGGGAAGGATATGACCTGTGCCTTTACGGGACACCGAAATATAAAATACGGGCATAGGGCCGCTCTTCCGGCTCTCCTGTCCCGAGCAATAGGCTATGCCTATGAGAAGGGCTGTCGCAGATTTATTACGGGCGGTGCTCTTGGCTTTGATACCGAGGCCGCACGCGAGGTAATACGCTTCCGCCTCTCGCATCCTGACGTCAGCCTGGTGCTATTCCTACCTTGTCTTGACCAGGACGCCGCCTGGAGTCCGAGTCAGCGTAGCTCCTACGACTATATCCTCTCTGCCGCAGATGAGGTGAAATTCGTATCCGAAGCCTATGACAAAAGCTGTATGCGGCGTCGTAATCAGGCTATGGCAGAGGAGTGCGATATTATGATAGCCTACGTGGGTCACGATCGAAGCGGTGCATCCCAGACTCTCCGTATTGCCAGGGAGCTTGGCAGGGAGGCGTACAATTTATATCCTCAGCTTGAAAGGGACTCTGTGTGAGTCCTTTTTCTTTTTTGACGGTTTTCAGCTCTTTTTCGCTGAAAATGTTAATTGAATGTAAAAATCGCCATTAATCTTTAAATAAGTACTGATTTATATTGACAATTATTATTTTTTGTAGTAAAATAATGGGTAAGGAAAACAAAGGAGTCTTTTATGGAACATTCTGAGAAGCTCAGGCTTATGCGAATAGCCAATAACGTCCGTATAGGCATTATTGAGGCAGTCTACAATGCGAAGTGCGGCCATCCCGGCGGCTCGCTTTCAATTGCCGATATTATGACCTACCTCTACTTCGTGGAAATGAATATAGATCCCGAGAATCCGAGGGATGACGGACGGGACAGATTCGTGCTTTCAAAGGGGCATACCGCTCCCGCACTTTATTCTACACTTGCCGAGCGTGGATATTTTCCGAAGGAGGATCTGAAGACTCTCAGAAAGACGGCGTCCTACCTCCAGGGACATCCGGATATGAAGGGCGTTCCGGGCGTGGATATGTCTACGGGCTCTCTCGGTCAGGGCATTTCCACCGCCTGCGGTATGGCTCTGTCGTCTAAGCTTGACGGCTCACCCTTCCGTGTCTATACCGTCCTCGGCGACGGCGAGAGCGAGGAGGGACAGGTATGGGAGGCGGCTATGTTCGCCGCTCACTACAAGCTTGATAACCTTGTTGCCATCCTCGACCTTAACGGCCTGCAGATCGACGGCCCTATTACCGAGGTTATGAATCCTACTCCCCACGATGAGAAGTTCCTTGCATTCGGCTGGAACGTTGTTACCATCGACGCCCATAATTTTGACGAGATCAAGTCGGCCTTCGCCTCTGCGAGAGCCACGAAGGGCAGACCCACCGTTATTATTGCGAAATCCACGAAGGGTAAGGGCGTTTCTTATATGGAGAACGCTTGTGAATGGCACGGACAGGCTCCGAAGGAGGAGCTGTACAGGGTTGCCATTGATGATCTTGAGAAAATTGCGGCAGAGCTTAAGTAAGGGGGCGACGGATATGGCAGAAAAGAAAGCAACCAGAGAGGGCTTTGGCTCAGCCCTTGCCGAGCTTGGAGAAAAATATGATTTCTACGTTCTTGACGCCGACCTTGCGGCGGCAACCAAGACGGGTATTTTTAAGAAGAAATTTCCTGACAGATTCTTCGACTGCGGTATTGCAGAGGGAAATATGATGGGCGTTGCGGCAGGCCTTGCCGCTACGGGTAAGAAGGTGTTTGCCGCCTCCTTCGCAATGTTCGCGGCGGGACGCTCCTTCGAGCAGATAAGAAACTCCATCGGCTATCCACACCTTAACGTCAATATCGTAGGCACCCACGCCAGCATTACTGTTGGTGAGGACGGTGCCACCCACCAGTGCAGCGAGGATCTTGCACTTATGCGTACCATCCCGGGTATGACGGTCATCTGTCCCGCCGACGTGACCGAGGCCTATGCGGCGGTGGAGGCTGTTCTCAATTACGAGGGCCCCTGCTACCTGCGTTTCGGCAGATATGCCGTTCCAAACCTCACTCCCGAGCTTCTTCCCGATTATAAGTTCGAGATAGGTAAGGGCGTCACCTACCGCGAGGGCTCTGACGTCACCATCGTTGCCAACGGCTATATGGTCCATCTGGCACTTGAGGCGGCTGATATTCTCGCGGCAGAGGGCATCTCGGCAGAGGTTATCAATATCCATACCGTGAAGCCTCTTGATGCCGAGCTTATCGAGGCGTCTGCAAGAAGGACGGGTGCGGTCGTCACCGCCGAGGAGCACAGCGTTATCGGCGGACTCGGTGCGGCCGTTTGCGAGAGCCTTTGCGAAAGCTATCCCGTCCCCGTTCTCCGCGTGGGAGTAGAGGACAGCTTTGGCAGAAGCGGCCAGGTTCCCGAGCTGCTTGAGATCTACGGCCTCACCGCAGGAAATATCGCGGCTAAGGCAAGACGTGCCGTTGAGATGAAGAATAACAAGTGATTATAGACCAGAAAAGAGAGGACTCTTCAGATATGAAAAGAATTGTACTTAAGCTGTCGGGCGAGGCTCTGGCGGTTAAAGACGAAAAGGGCAAGGTGTTGGAGATCTACGATCCCGCCCTCGTTGAGCGTGTTGCCGCTTCTATTACTAAGTGTGCCGCCGCGGGCTATCAGCTTGCTGTAGTCGTTGGTGCAGGCAATATCTGGCGTGGCAGGGCAGGTGGCGATATGGATCGCACCGAGGCCGACCGTATGGGTATGCTTGCCACCGTTATGAATGCCATCTGCCTTAAGGACGCACTCGTGCGTGCGGGAGCGGCTGCGGTGGTTATGACCTCCGTTCCTATGTATCCCTTCGCCGAGATCTACTCCTCCCAGGCTGCCGGGGCGGCTCTTGAGGGTGGCAAAATCGTCGTGTTCGGCGGCGGACTCGGAATCCCCTTCCTGTCTACCGATACCACCGTTGCCGTCAGGGCGGCAGAGATCGGTGCCGACGCCGTTCTTATGGCGAAGAGCGTTGATTACATCTACGACTCAGATCCCAGGAAAAATCCGAATGCCAAGCCTATTAAGGAGATAAAGGCGTCGGAGGTGCTCGCGAAGAATCTGCAGGCGGTTGACTCTACCGCTACTGCCTTCTGTCTGTCTACGGGTATGCCCGTGTGGCTCTTCGGACTTAACTCCGAGGAGGATATCGAGAGGGCGATTATCGACGGCAAATACGGGACCGTTATTCTTCCCGAATAATTTTGAAATTAATTTTAATATAATAATACATAACTGAAAGGTGAAAAAGATATGAAGCTTGACACTAAGATTTACGAAGAAAAAATGAAGAAGACAATTTCCTCCTACTCGGAGAATCTGTCTACCATCAGAGCAGGAAGAGCAAATCCCGACGTTCTTAAGAAGATCACCGTTGATTACTACGGCTCTCCCACAGCCATCTCTGCTATTGCCGAGATCAAGGTTACCGATGCACGCACCCTTACCATCACCGCCTGGGACAAGTCGGCTATGAAGGGCATCGAGAAGGCTATTCTCACCTCCGACCTTGGCATCAATCCCCAGAACGACGGTAGCTGCATCCGTCTGTCCTTCCCCCCTATGACCGAGGAGCGTAGAAAGGACCTTTCCAAGCAGATCTCCAAGATGGGCGAGGATGCTAAGGTTGCTATCCGTAACATCCGCCGCGACGCTAACGATAAGGTTAAGGCTGACAAGAAGAATTCCGTTATGACCGAGGATGAGGCAAAGCAGTCTGATAAGCTTGTTCAGGATCTCACCGATAAGTATATCAAGGAGATCGATGCGGTTACCGCAAGCAAGACCAAGGAAATAATGGAGATCTAAGTCTCACGAAAGAGGTTCTAATTGAGCATAATAAATAAGGAATCCGCAGGCGGAGGTGTAAATTCCGTCGCCATAATTATGGATGGCAACGGCCGCTGGGCGAAGATGCGCGGTCTCCCTCGCACAGAGGGACATAAGGCGGGCGCAAAGGCGGTCGGCGGACTTTTAAAACGCTTCCGCGAATACGATATTCACCATCTCACTCTTTATGCTTTTTCTACCGAAAACTGGAAAAGGCCTAAGGAGGAGGTCGACGCGCTTATGGAGCTTATCTATAGGTACATTGACGAATACGTGCTGAAGGCTATCAAGAGGGAGAAGGATATTTGCGTCAGATTTATCGGCGACAAATCCGTCCTTCCGGAGAAGCTTCGCAAAAAATGTATTGAGGCAGAGGAGCTGGCGAAGGACAGAGCCTACATTTGTAACGTAGCCTTGAATTACGGCGGTCGCGACGAGATCGTTCACGCTGCAAAT
>JAZNWM010000030.1:0-5765 GCA_045593345.1 Eubacteriales bacterium | reverse complement strand
GCTCCTTCTGCCTTTCGGCAATTTATTGTATTTTTTTAAAAACTATCTAAGCTTTGTTATCTCAATCGTATCGGATGCACCGTTTCCGTCGCTGGCTGTGACGGTGACAGTTATTGAGCCGATTTTGTTAAAGGTAACAAGTCCGTTGCTGTCTACCGATGCAATAGTGCTTTGCTCGTCGTAGATAAACTCAACGTTTTTGTTAACGGCATCCTCGGGAGAGACGGTATATTCAATCTGGAATGTGGTGTCTCCCTGGGGAATAACGATATATTTCTGTCCGTCGCGGGTGTATCTGATACCCTCGTTCACAATAGTAATTTCGGAAACGCTAACGTCGTTAAAGAAGGTATTGTGCTTCAGTCCGAAGAAGGTAACTATGGCGATGGACGCAATATAAATTATGGCAATAAGAACTACAACTGATTTTTTCATTTATTTCTCCTTATAATATAGCTTCACCTTGGATAAGAACAGCCAGCCCTCGTAAGCGAAAAGGGCAAGCCCGACGAGCATAAGCTTTATGAATACTGAATTCGTATCCTCAAGCAAAAGCATAAATGAAGCCGCAGCTACCAGGAACGAAATAATGAACGCGGTAACCGTTGCCTTCGCCTCGTTAGGATCATTTTCGTTCTCACCCACAGAGGCATAGATCTCCGTTTGCGGATTCATTATATCCTCCTGTGCACAGAACATAAGATGTGCAAGGTAGATAAAGAATATTGCCAGGATCATATACAGTGCATTTGCAACGCTGAGCTTGGTGGAAATCAGGAGAATCACAAAGGTAGCAGCAAATGAAGCTATGCAGAACAGTGTGTTGGGAACAAGCTTCGCAATAAGAAGAATAACGGGATTCGTAGGCTGAACCTTAATAAGATACGCACTCCTTCCGTCGCGGGAGAAGATACTTGCGGCGTAGGTGTTTGCATTAAGGGCAATCAGCAGAATAATAAGCAAATTAAATGCTATAATCATATTATCGCCAAGCTCCTTGGTGTTCATAGCCAGGAACATCTTGTTAAGGAAGAATATCAGAATGGGAATTGAAATCATAATTCCAACGTTTGAGAACATTCTGTTAGAATCCTTGAATGCCTTAACCGTTTCATTATAGAAGGGAGTCAGCTTGGGATTAATAAGCTTGTTCTTCTTGGGCTTAACCGCCTTTTTGAGATACTCAAAGGGCTTGCTGGCCATCGTGTAGAACAGGGGCTGTACGGTAAGTATACCAACGGTAAAGGTCGCTGCAGTTGTACCTATAAGTATGAGGAATCTTACAGCCGTTTTAAGGAATGGAAGGGTAGTAACAAAGAACTCGGTTTCTCCCAGCATAAGAAGCGTCAGGTCATACAAAGCAGAGAAATTCTTCGCATAAGCAGTAAGTATGTCCTGAATAAACCAGAAAATTTTCGTCCAATTCGCACGAAGGTTAAGCTGTGGGGGAATAAGCGAAATTCCAAAGAAGAGTGCGGAAATTGCCAATCCCACAACTACTGCGATGGTGCATATCTGAAGAGCTCTGTGCTGCCTGAATACGTTAGAAATCCACATTGTCGGTACGGAAAGAAGGGCACCGATGGCAACCGTCAGCATAGAGATAAAAATGTAGCAAACGATAAGCCAGGGATAGAAGTACCACGCGTATTCGTGAGTAATAAAATATGCAATGAATAGCGGAACGATAAAAGAGAAATTCTTTTTTAACTCATATAATGAGAAGATTACGAGCTTCGAGAGGAAAACCTGAATCGGCTTGCAGGGAAGGGTAAGCAGAATTGCGTTGTCCCGCGAGAAATACATAGCCTTGGTAAGTCCTATTGTGCAGGAGATAATTGACAGCAGAAGCATTACCGAGAAAAGCAGAGACATTACGGTGGGGGGGATAGTACCGGTAAGCGAGAACAGACCAAGCGTGTTCACCAGAACGATCATAACTACACACATGGCGGTCACAATTGCAAATTTCAGAGCTGCACCTAAAGCGGATACCGCAATGCTGAATACTCTGGAGCTGTCAAGCTTTGTATTTCTGCCGGTATGCAGCTTTTCCTTCAGCTGCATTTTTACAAGTGTAATTAAGTTTTTCATGCCTCAACGTCACCTGCTTTGACCTCGGTGGTAATACCGAGTATGTCATCTCCGTCAATGCTTACAAGCGGGGCATCCTCGTCTGCGTAAATAGTATCAAGGTAGAACTGCTCAAGATCAATATTTCTTGCCTCAAGCTCCTTGACGCTTGCTGCTGCACGGATCTTACCCTTGCGGATAATGGCAATCTTGTCGCAGATCTTTTCAACGACGTCAATAATATGCGAGGAGAAGAATACGATATTGCCCTTCGCAGCGTGCTCCTTCATACACTCCTTAACCTCAAAGATACTGGTGGGATCAAGACCGGTAAGAGGCTCGTCAAGAATCCATACCTTAGGATTGTGAACGAGAGCCGCCATAATAGCAATTTTCTGCTTCATACCGTGAGAGTAGGTCTTCATCTGGTTGTCAAATGCACCCTGAAGCTGGAAGCGTGTGACCATTCTGTCTATCGCTTCGTCACGCTCCTGCTGACCTACGTTATAGAGGTCGGCGATATAATTGATATACTCACGTCCGGTAAGGTTCTCGTAGAGGGCATAGTGGTCGGGAACGAAGCCAAGATTAAGCTTAGCCTGAACAGACTGCTTCTCAACGTCATAGCCGCATACCTCTATGCTACCCGAGGTGATGGTCTGAATACCGACGACACTCTTGATAATGGTGGACTTACCCGCACCGTTAGGACCGAGGAAGCCAAAAATCTCGCCGCCCTTTACCTGGAAGGATGCGTGGTCAACAGAATAGTGTGTATTTGCACCGTATTTTTTGGAGAATTCCTTAAGCACAAGACTGGGAGAGCCGTCGCCGTGAATAGGCTGTTCAATTGTTTTTTCTCCAAGGTATTCTTTAAAATCTTTCTGCATTTTCTTAAAATCTCTTTCTCTGAATCTTCTGTCCTCAGCCTTGTCCCAGATCTGGAATAACAGAGCGTAAAGGAACCACATGCCGGCCGAGATAGCAACGTAAACAAGATAGAACAGGATTTGGTAAAGGGGATAGAAGGTAAGTGAGCGTCCTGCGATTTCGATCGTCCACTCAATGTCCTTGATCATATACGCCCATCTTCCCAGCTTGTCAACGATAAAGTCACCGTTAAGGAAGAAGAAGTCGGTGTCGCCGAACCAGGCGTTAAGGAACAGCACGAGAACAAAGTAGCAACCGAATGCAACCTGGGAATAAAGCCACTCCTTGAATTTCGGTCTCTTGAAGAGCTTGAGCGAAATAAGAAGCACCGGCATAAAGAATGCAGGATAGTGGTTAACCCAATAGTTAACTCTCTCAAAGGCAATGGCGTTAACCGTGCTGTCGGTGTTGGGCATAGTCATCGCAAGGAATGCACCCAAAACGTTGATGAACAAGCAGAAGTTGAACAGCTTGTCCATCTTGAAGATAAGACACAGCGGGATAATGAACATCGCCGTATTACAAAGGTGAAGGGGCCAGTTTCTTAACGAAGCGAAGTCCTCAAGTCTCCAGTATGCAAGGTACGACCACATCATAGCGAGAGTCATATATATCATTGCAAAACGCTTTACCTCGTAGGGCTTGTCCTTCAACGCGTGGAAGATAAGGAAGGGAATTATTATAGAGAAATAAAGAACGATTCTATGTGCCTCTGTGAAGTCCTCAATTCTGATGGACTTATCAAGATAACCGATAATTGCCTGCGGTACGTAGCAGGGCATAATAGCCAGAATTGCGAAGGGCAGAGCAAAGCACATTCTGCCGACCGCGTTTTTGTTTGGAAGCTTCAGGTTTGTGGTAAGCACCGATGAGACCGCAAGTCCAAGTGCCAGAATAAACTCAATGGTAATGCAGATTAGTCTTGAATCACCCGACGTAAGAGCACCCTTGCCGATAATACCTGTAGCATAAATCTCAAAGAATGCCACGTCAAGAAGAAGGACGGGGATTGAGAAGAATTTTACAATGTTTGCTACGGTGTCCATCTTGTAAAACTCGTTCATTATTATCATAAATAATGCAGCCCAGGTGAACCAGATGAGAAGCACTGCAAGGAAGGTCAGAAAAAGCTCGTCACCGAAGGGAAGCTCGTATCCGGGACGGAGGGTCATATTAAGACCTCTTACCCACCTGACCGCCTCGTGCTCTACAAGATAGCGGTAGAAGGCTATCGGTACGATAACCAACGCTATAGCCTTCCTGATTATAGGAAGTGCCTTAAGCTTGTTGTGTGCAAGGTATCCTCCTGCCGCAATCAGGGCTGCTCCTAAAATGATTATTAATACGTATGTTAATGCCATATTTACCTCAGAAAATTTTCTAATTGACAAATATCATATGTCCATATTTCTTTACATTGAATATTATACATATTGCGACTCCTAAAGTCAATATTTTAAATTCTTAAACATTATTAAATATTTATTTTACAGCCCTTCCAAAATTGTATTTTTTTATTAGCGAAATGAAAACAAAAAACGGCAGAAAAGCTCAAAAAAGCAATTCTGCCGTAAAATAAATGTTAAATATTAATTATCAAGATCCATCATCTTCTGCCCCGAGAGCTGTCCTGCCGAGGCTGGTGAGCCAAAGGAAATACCGAGATGATCGTATGCGAGCTTTGTTGCACATCTTCCGCGTGGCGTTCTTGCAAGGAAGCCTATCTGCATAAGGTAGGGCTCGTACACGTCCTCAATGGTCACTGTCTCCTCTCCGACCGTAGCGGCGAGCGTTTCAAGACCCACGGGACCGCCTGCATAATATTTGATTATCGCCTCAAGCAATCTGCGGTCAACGTTGTCAAGACCGAGCTCGTCAATCTCAAGTGCCTCAAGGGCAATTCTTGAAATATCCGAGGTGATAATTCCGTCGCCCTTCACGAGAGCAAAGTCGCGAACACGCTTCAGCAGTCTGTTTGCAATACGGGGTGTTCCTCTGGAGCGAGATGCAATGCTGTGAGCACCGTCATCGGTAATGGAAATGTCAAGTATGCTTGCCGACCTCTTTACGATGGTTGCAAGCTCGTCGGGAGTGTAAAGCTCAAGCTTCAGCAGTACGCCGAATCTGACACGCAACGGCGTGGTAAGCTGACCTGCTCGGGTAGTCGCACCGATTAAGGTGAATTTAGGAATAGGCATATGGATGGTTCTTGCACTCGGTCCTTTTCCTATAATAATATCAATTGCATAGTCTTCCATAGCGGGGTAGAGAATCTCCTCTGCCACTCTGGACAAACGGTGAATCTCATCAATAAACAGCACGTCGCCGGGGGCAAGATTGGTAAGAATAGCGGCAAGATCGCCCGCCTTCTCAATGGCAGGGCCGGAGGTGGTTCTGATGTTTACTCCCATCTCGTTTGCAATAATTCCCGACAGAGTTGTTTTGCCAAGACCGGGAGGTCCGTAGAGCAGAACGTGGTCAAGTGCCTCGCCACGCATTTTTGCACTTTCTATGTACACCTTAAGGTTGGACTTCGCCTTATCCTGACCCACGTATTCAAGGAGCGTTTTGGGACGCAGGCAATTTTCAACCTCGCCGTCAACCTCTGCATCGTATTCATTTGACAGAATTCTGTTCTCGTAATCGAATTCGTTGATTTCTTCCATCATAAGCTTGGTATCCTTTCGGTCTTATCTTGCCAGGCCTTTAAGTGCCAGCCTGATTATCTCGCCAACGTCGGTGGTTGAGGGGTCAACGCCCTT
>JAZNWM010000029.1:0-8690 GCA_045593345.1 Eubacteriales bacterium | reverse complement strand
GTTGCGGGAATGATAACGGGCTCTTCCTCTGCCGCGACGGTATGGGAAATAGGGCTTGCCACAGGCGTGGTAGCCTCGGGAATAACAACGGGCTCCTTGACAATAGGAATAATCTCATCCTCAAGGGTGACGGTGGATACGCTTGCCTCAAATACCATAGCCTCGGTTGCGGGAATCTCAACAGGCTCTTCCGCAGCAACAGTCGCATAGGAAAGAGGTGAGGAGTAAGGTGTTGCCGCCTCGGTGACGGGTACCGCGGGAGGTGCGGGAGGAGTGGTAGTAGCAAGCAACTCCTCAGTAAGAACGGTGGGAATAACGGTGTTCTCGGTGATGATAGCACCGATCTTAACCACGCCGTCCTCATCGTCAGAGGTGACGATGGTAATGGGAACGTTGTTGACGTAGGTGACAGGCTCGCTCTTGGGAATGGAGGGAGCACTCACGCCCACAGGAGTAGGCTCGCTGACGGGTACGGGGCTGTCCTCAAGCACAGCAGGCTTTGAAAGCTGCTCGTAGGTGACCGAAACGGGTACCTGGGGCTCGGGAACTATGGTCTGAACGTTTTCTATATAAATGAAGGGAGATGACTCGGGGGAATAAACAGCTATGGGTTCAGCAACCTCTCTCTCAAGCTTCTCCTGGAGAGGAAGGTCCATTTCAGAGGAATCAATAGGAGTGGAATCAACCGCCTCAAATACAGCGTTCTCGCTATCCTCACCGATCTTATATGCATAAGGATCTGCACCGATGTTCATAGCGGTGGCAGGGTTGATAGGCTGCTCGGTAATAACGAAGCCGTCAAGGCCGCGAACAGGCTTAACCGGCTCAAGCTCGCTGAGAATGACGGGTGTAGGCTCCATATCCTCGATAAATACAGAATCGGGGGCATCCCACTTGGCATCGTCAAGATCCTCGTATAGCTTGATCGTGCCCTCGCTTTCCTCGTATTCCTTTTCCTTCTTGCTATTAACAACTGCTATGTAAATCAATACAGAACAGATTATCGCCGACAGGAAGGCTACCACCACAAAGAGGAACCTGAAGAAGACGGGATCCGACAAATAATCCTGCCCTGCCCCGTCCGAGCCTGCCGCAAAGGCGGTCACAGCCATAGACATAACAAGGATGCAGGCAAGAATTATTGCAGCCGCAAGCTTTTTGTTTCTCATAGACTTGTTCATACTCTCTCCATTTCATCACCGCTGACGCAAACCCATAAATGCGTACGGCGAAAGTTATATTATATATCATATTATTTGCGTGCAAAATAACGCACGCGTATAAATATTTGTATACGAATATAATTATAGCACCTCTTGACAATAAAATCAAGGGGTTAGGATAATTTATTAAAAAATATTAAACATAAAAACAAAATAAAAGTGGGAGAACGAAGTCTCCCACCTCTATATTGAATGATTAATCAACCTTCTTGTACTGAACGCCGCCGATTTCAAGATAATCAACGTCATTCTTGGTAACAGTAGCAAAGCTAACGGTCTCAGACTCCTCAACACCCTCTTCGTTTTCAAAGGTGAAGGTGATCTTGTCGCCGGCCTCGTTGAGCTCATACTTGCCCTCTGTAACAATATTGTCACCAACCATAGGATCAACGGTCTTGGTTACCTTACCAAAAGCACTAAACTCATAGGTATATGTACCAAGAACGCTGAGATCTGCCTCGTACTTACCGCTGAGCGACTTACCGCAGGATGCAAGAGTAAGAAGCGTGCAAGCAAGAAGAACGCATACAAGAATTGCCGATAATGTCTTTTTCATTTCGTATACCTCCTTTTTTGTAGCTATGTTATAGCTTAATCATATTTTATCATCTTTTTTTACATTTGTCAACGGATTTTAATAATTTTAATAATTTTTTATTATTTTCCAATAGCTGTTGACAAAGGGCAAAAAAAGGTTTACAATTAACAGAGTGGATTAAGGAAAGAGGTTTTATATGAAGCTTACAAACTTTTTCGGTCATCTGGGTGTTGTAATAAGACACAAGTGGCGTGTGTTTATAAACTGTGCAAAATGCGGCCTTGTATGGCGTGGAATCTGGCACGATACGTCGAAATTTTCACCAGAGGAGTTTTTTGAAAGTGTAAAATTCTTCCAGGGCAACCGTTCGCCCCTTGGTGTGAGTCGCAGGGAGCAGGGCTACAGTGCCGCCTGGCTTCATCACAAGGGCAGAAACAAGCACCATATTGAATATTGGTATGATGCCGAGTGTATTACCCAACCGCTGATGCCCTATAAATACGCGGTGGAATGCGTGTGCGACAAGCTTGCGGCAACGAGAGTATATGCGGGCAAGGGATATTCGCCCGAGCTGCCCCTTGAGCACTGGTTAAGATACGGCAGAAACGTTGACGGAAATCCCCGCACGATGCAATTTGTTGAGCAGGTATTCATTGACGTGAGGGAGCGTGGCGAGGGATTTGTGCTGAAAAAGAAATATATGAAGAAAATGTACGCCAAGATCTGTTTGAAAGAGAATAGTTAAAATCTTAGATTTTAAATTGACCGCCCGATAGCATCGGGCAGGCTTTTTTTCAGCATCAGAAATCGGCAGGATATTTACCGAGTGCCACAAGGCTGTCAAGTGCCGAGCGGAGCGTAGCCTTGTCCTCTCGGTAGGTCATTCCAAGCCATTTTGAACCGCTGTTAATTACTCTAACCGAAAGCCTGCCCTCACCTATCATACGGGAGATAATCTCGGGAAGAAAAAGCTCTGCCCCAAGGGGATTCGTGAAAATTTTTTCCTTTATAAACCGTGAGAATTCCCGTCGGCACTCCTCTATAACAGGCGGAGTCAAGCCCCATAGGTTCATTGAAGCTATGGCGGTGGAGTCAAGACTGCCCAGGTCCGAAACAATTTCCCTACCCTGCCGTCTGATACCACCAACCTCTCTGATTTCCTTAAGATAGCCCTCCTCTATCCTGCAAATTCCTCGAGAGACGCTGCCATTATCGCTCAAGGTGTTGTCAAGACGGTAGCCTACGGCATAGCAGTCATCCGAATCGGAATTCAGAGCGACGAAAATATCGTGAATGGCGTCAGCACCGTAAAAATCGTCGGCATTGATAAGAGCAAAGGGCGAGTTTATCATCCCCTCAAGGCAGGCTGTGGCGTGGGCGGTGCCCCAGGGCTTTTGCCTTTCTACAGGTATGACATATCCATCGGTCAGAGATGTAATAGATTGGACAACAAACGCAATTTCGGCATCACGCCCCCGCCATTTTTGTTCCGTAGAATGACAAAAATCGGGATACATCATCGGGCTGATTATAAAAATTACACGACGAAAGCCCGCCGATATAGCGTCATAAACCGAATAGTCCATAAGGGTGTGCCCCCGACCGTCCACGTCAGCAGTCTGCTTTTGCCCTCCAAAGCGGCTGCCCATCCCCGCCGCCATAATGACTAAGGTTATTTTCTTCATAAAACCCTCCTTTATACTTTAATATAGTATATGCGTAAGGAAGATGAAGAAAAATAACAAATTTCTTCACCAGGGCTTGAAAAAAGCCTGCACAGGAGGTATAATATAAGCGAAAAAGTAAAAAAAGGGAGATTAGTTATGAGTAAATTTCAGGTTA
Organism: Eubacteriales bacterium; assembly: GCA_045593345.1. Classification (GTDB taxonomy): domain Bacteria; phylum Bacillota; class Clostridia; order Oscillospirales; family CAG-272; genus UBA1740. The sequence continues at coordinate 5,087 of JAZNWM010000029.1, read as the reverse complement.
TAGAGCATCCTCTTATTCAGCACAAGCTGACTATTATGAGACAGAAGGACACCCCCACAAGCGAGTTCAAGCAGCTGCTTGACGAGATCTCAATGCTTATGGGCTATGAGATCACAAGAAATCTGCCCACCGAGGACGTGGAGATTGAAACACCCATCTGCAAGACGGTGCAGAAGAAGATCGCGGGCAAGAAGCTCGCCATTGTTCCCATACTCCGTGCAGGTCTTGGTATGGTCGACGGTCTGCTTCGCCTCGTTCCCGTAGCACGCGTAGGTCATATCGGACTTTATCGCGATCCCGAAACCCATCTGCCCGTAGAGTACTACTGCAAGATGCCACCAGAGCTTGATGAAAGAACGGTTATTATCGTAGACCCTATGCTCGCAACAGGTGGCTCTGCCAGCGACGCCATTACAATGGTAAAGCAGAAGGGTGCGAAGCATATTATGCTTATGTGCCTTGTTGCAGCCCCCGAGGGAGTAAAAAAGGTGCAGGCAGATCACCCCGACGTTGATATATACGCCGCGTCTCTTGATGAATATCTTAACGAGCACGCCTACATCGTGCCCGGCCTCGGTGACGCGGGTGACAGAATCTTCGGTACCAAGTAAATAATCCAAAGAAACAAAAAACAAATTGAAAGGAGGTGTGGTATGCGAGAGCTGATAGTTGGCAAAAACGATGCGGGACAGCGGCTGGACAAGTTTATCACAAAGACGCTGGGTCTTCCGATGAGCCTGCTGTATAAGTCCATAAGGCTTAAAAAAATCAAGGTCAACAGAAAGCGTGCCGAGAATAATACGATTCTTGCTGAGGGCGACCGTATACAATGCTTCCTTAGTGATGAGTTTTTTGAGAAGAAGACGGACAGCCATTCCTTTGAGAGCATAACACCCCACCTTGATATAATCTTTGAGGATGAGAATATTATGCTGCTTAACAAGCGTCCCGGTGTGTCGGTACACGAGGACGAGAAGGGCTCGACCAACACGCTGATAACCCATATTCAAGCCTACTTATATCAAAGAGGTGAATATAATCCCGACGAGGAGCAATCCTTTGCCCCTGCCCTGTGCAACAGAATAGACCGAAACACAGGGGGTATCGTTATTGCTGCGAAGAATGCCGAATCGCTTCGTGTGATGAACGAGAAGATAAAGAAGCGTGAGATTGACAAATTTTATCTCGCGGCGGTGCACGGAATACCGAAGCCCGAGGAAGCAACGGTAAAGGGCTATCTGCTTAAGGACGATAAGGCCAACATCGTAAAAGTCTATGAAAAGAATCCACCGCGTGGTGCAAAGGAAATCATCACAAAATACAAGATTGTTGCAAAAAGGAGCGACTCGGCTCTGATAGAGGTCGAGCTTCTTACAGGCCGTACCCATCAGATCCGTGCACATATGGCATATCTCGGACATCCTCTTATCGGTGACGGCAAGTACGGTGTGAACAAAAACGATAGGGCTAAGGGATACAAGTATCAGGCACTTTACTCCTACCGTCTGCGTTTTTCCTTTGACAAATCCGAGCCCACCTGCCTCGATTACCTTGATGGAAGGGAGTTCAGAATCCCCAAGGGAGATATTTACTTCACGAAGGAATATTTCAAGGGATGAATTTAAGGTTAAAGGTTAAGATCAAAGACAGAAAAAAGGCACGCAAATGCGTGCCTTTTTTCTGTCAAAACGGGCGAATAATGTTTGAAAACTACCAAAAATCGACCATTTTAGTACGATTACTCGGAATCCGAGCTATCTGCCTTCTTTACCTTATAAGTATCCTTTTGACTGCACCCTGCTCTGCCGCCGCCCGCACAAGCACAGGCACAGGCACAAGCACAGGCACATCCGCCGTGACCGCCCGCACCGTTTGAATGAATGGCGGCGTTGTCAACGCTGTGCTGATTATGTGCGACGATATAGAATCTGTTAGGTCTGCCGTAGGTATACATAGGATGGCCGTAGCCCGAGATAAAGCCCCTGCCCCTGTAGTAGGAAACAACGGTATCAACAAGAAATACCTCAAAAATAAAGAGAACCAGAATTCCGAACGCAAGAAGGATAATTATGCCTATCCTGTCAGATCGAAGCTCGTTATACACCTCCGAATCGTCAAAGGGAGCGTAGTAGGTGGTCTTTGCATCGCTTGGCTCACGATCTACACGCATAAGACGGTAGTCTCCCGGCTCCATACTACCGTTCCAGATATACCAATCCACGCTTTCGCTATCGGCATTGGTGGAGATATCACCTTCGGTCTTACGCCAGAAGAAGGTATAGCTGGATACGGGGGTCGCATTGAACCAGCAAGGAACAAGCTCGTAGAAATACCGGTCTCCACTGCGGCAAAGCATACCTCCCTGATTGATATTAAGAGCTATCTCAAGAGTCTCGCCCGCGTAATATTCCCTGTCAAGAATAAGATCGACGTGACATTGACCGCCCTGATAATACTCCTCTACATAGGAGACGTTATCGGAATATCCGGTGACTGTACAATTGTGATTCGGCACTCCTACGTATATGAAGGTAAGAGGCTCGTCTTCGTCAAGCGGTGTCCAGAGAATTCTGTACTCAATATCCAGCGTTCCATCGCTTTTCGGGGTGACGTATACGCGATATTTGGTAATTTCGTCCTGGGGCTTTGGCTCGTATAAGACCATAAGAGCCGCCAGACCGATCTGGATGAGGATGAGGATAACGAGCAAAACCGTTCTTGCGACAGGAAATTTGCGTTTTCTTTTTACCGTCTCATCCGAAAAATCATATTTTATGTCTTCAGCCATTTTGTCCTCTCTTTCTGAAGGGACAGCACTTAGCCTCTTCATCTGTCATATATCTGAGATCGCAACAATCCGAACTTCTCCAAATTTTCTTGAAGCTGTCGGTAAGAATATTACCCAGGCCGCTCTCGCCGTCAAGCCAGCTCTGGCAGGGGATAACACTGCCGTCGGGTGCGATCGCCATATTGGAAAGGCAGGCACCGCACATCGGGGCGTTCATATTAATGCCGCGAAGCTTATCCTCGTCAATAAGACCGGGGGAGGTGAAATCGATCTCCATCCCGTTCTCGTCACAATACTCCTTCGCCCGACGGACGATATCAAAAAGAGCGTCGGAGTCAAGGTCATACTCGCCGTGACTGTCCTCTGCCATACCCGTACAGATAAGGCCGCTGACCGTTACGAAGCGGACGCCGAGGGATGAAATAAACCTCAGCGTTTCCACGTAATCGACGTTTTTCTTACAAAGAGGAGTGTTTATGCTGACGTCAAGGCCTGCTTTAACTGCATTTTTGATACCGCGGACGGTATCGGCAAAGTGATTTGAGCCGACGAGAGAATTATGTATATCCTCGTCGTGAGAATAGAGAGTTACCTGAACGCTGTCAAGGCTGGCATCACGAAGACCTTGACAAAGCTCCTCGGTAAGAAGGACGCCGTTGGTATTAAGTCGGGTGACGAACCATCTCGAATAATCTATAAGCTCGCAAATATCCTCTCTCATAGTAGGCTCGCCGCCCGTAAAGGTAAGCATAGGAACGCCCGCCTCACGAAGCTTATCAATAGCACTCTTCCACTCTTCAGTAGAAAGCTCACGAGCAGAGGAAAGGCACTCGCCTGCTGCGTAGCAGAAAAGGCACTTCTGATTACACTTCCATCTGCCCTCGGCATCGGTCATAGCACTAACCATAAGATCCATTCTGTGAGGGGCATACATATTGCCGGCATAGGAACGGATAGACATCCTATCTATCTCGGCATCGGTCATCTCCCCCTTTGCAACGGCAAAAATCACGTCCAGCATATAGGTAAGATCCTCGCGGATATCCTCTATGTCGGCGGTGGGATATACCTTATGAGCCCTTGCAACCGTGCGGGTATAGATGCTGCCGTAATCCTCCTCGCTTATCTCACTGCCGTCATATTTGCCAACCTCCTCCATAAAGGCGGAAAGGATTATTGCCCAGGAGTAGCCCAGGGGGAGCATATAATAGCCGTTAAGAAGCAGTATGTAGCTCGGGTTGGTGAACAGACGGAATTTCGGAGGAATAAGGTGAATGCGAACCACTCCCGGCCCGTCAGGGTTGAAGGTGCAATGCTTCACTCCGCTCTTATACTCCTTATATTGAGCAATTTTGTTTAAAAGTTCCATACTTTACCCTCTTATTTAGTACCTGTGGAGCCAAATCCACCCGCACCGCGAGCGGTGTCGGAAAGCTCCTCACACTCTTCAAACTCTGCCTTCAGAAAAGGCACTATTGCAAGCTGGGCTATACGCTCGCCGGGCTCAACTGTGGCGGACCTCTCGCTATGATTATGAAGCGTCACCATTATCTCGCCGCGATAGTCGGCATCAATTACACCAACCTTGTTTGCGGGAGCGAGGCCACGCTTGGCACCCATACTTGATCTGGCAAAGATAAGCCCGCAATAGCCGACGGGAATCTCTACCGAAATACCCGTAGGGACGAAGGTGGTTTCGTGGGGCAATATCTCTATGGCAGAGTCAAGCAGGGCGTAAAGATCTGCTCCCGCCGAAAACTCGGTTCCATAGGTGGGTATGATTGCCCGCTCGTCTAATTTCTTAATATTAACCTTCATATTTTTCTCCAAAGTAAATCAATTCTGCATTTTTCATTCTGCATTAAAAGCTTCTGTCCTCGCGACAGCCTGCCCAGATGGTGATACTGCCATTTTTTCGCGTTTCATTCATATCAATAACACGCTGATTTCTTGAACCGCGGAAGCGAAGGCCAAGGGATTTCTCCTCCTCAACGTACCGTCCGTCAACGAGAACGTCAACGAGGGAAAGAAGCTCGGCGGTGATGGGAAGATATGAGCGATGCTCTCCCATCTCACCCATTAGCTCCTCGTATAAATTCCCCGTATAAAGCCAGACGGTTTTTTGGGGGTATTTTTCCTTGAATTTACGTAAAATCTCGAGTATGTCACCCTGATTTTCCGGCTCAAGAGGCTCGCCTCCCAGGACGGTAAGTCCCCTGATAGAGGGACTTGCTGCCGCCGAAAGTATCTCCACCATAGCAGCGGAATCAAAGGGTCTGCCGTAGCTGAAATCCCAGGT
>JAZNWM010000028.1:0-4592 GCA_045593345.1 Eubacteriales bacterium | reverse complement strand
AGCCTGCCTCCTCGCCTGCCACAACGTAGGAGGTCTTCTTGGATACGCTGCCCGAAACCTTACCGCCGTTCTGCTTGATAAGGGCGGAGGCCTCCTCACGCGTCATAGTGGGAAGCGTGCCTGTGAGAACGAATGTAAGTCCTGAAAGCAGCTCGCCCTTCTCCTCTCCAACCGCCTCAGTAAGAACGCCGAGAGATGAGAGTCTGTCACAAAGCTCACGCACTGCAGGGTCTGCAAAGAACTCCACAAGGGCGGTGGCGGTAATAGTGCCGATGTCCTTAATCGCGACGAAGTCCTCAAAGGTAGCGGTGAACAGACGGTCAAGGCTACGCATCTTGCCTGCGATCTCCTCGGCGGCTACCTCGCCTACCTGACGGATTCCCAGAGCAAAGAGAAGTCGCTCAAGTCCGCGGGATTTGGACTCCTCAATAGCAGAAATCAGATTTTCCGCACTCCTTCTGCCCATTCGTTCAAGATTCTCAATATCCTCAACCCGAAGGGTATAAAGATCGGCAATATCGCGTATCTTACCCGCCGACAAGAGAAGCTCCACCACCTGCGGTCCGAGACCGTCAATATTCATCGCACCCTTGGATGCAAAGTGAGTAATGCTTCGTGCGGTCTGTGCGGGGCAGGAGGGATTAATACATCTGGTTGCCGCACCCTCACCACACTCATCACGCACTACCCTGCCGCCGCAGGAGGGACAGCTCTCGGGCATTGCGAACACCTGCTCGCTGCCATCTCTTCTCTCGGGGATAGAGCGGATAATCTCGGGAATAATCTCTCCCGCCTTACGCAGCAGGACGGTATCTCCGATCCTGATGTCACGCTCGCTGATAAACTGTGCGTTGTGAAGGGTGGCTCTTGAAACGGTAGTGCCCGCAAGTCTTACGGGCTCGAGGTTTGCGGTAGGTGTAAGCACACCCGTACGGCCAACCTGGATATCTATTGAAATAAGCTTCGTTTCCTTCTCCTCGGGAGGATACTTATAGGCTACCGCCCATTTCGGCGTGCTTGTTCCCTCCCCTACGGTAATACGGGCGTCGAGGCTGTTAAGCTTAACCACCGCACCGTCCATATCAAAAGGCAGCTCGTCACGGTGCTCGCCAAGATAGGTGATATGCTCTGCAACCGCGTCGTAGCCGCGGGCTGAAATTCTGTGAGATACGGTAGTGAAGCCCAGCTCGTCAAGCCTGTCAAGCGTTTCAATATGAGTGCCCGCCACTCTGCCATCGGTATAAAGCTCGCCCTCCTGAAGATTAAAGACAAGTATCTCAAGCCTTCTTGAAGCGGCAATCTTGGGATCAAGCTGACGCAGAGAGCCCGCCGCGGCATTTCTCGGATTGGCGAACAGGGGCTGGCCCGCCGCCTCTCTTACCGCGTTAAGCTCGCCGAAGACCTTCTTCGGCATATAGACCTCACCTCTGACGCAGAGATACGGAACAGGCTCGTTAAGCTTTAGGGGAATGGACTTTACCGTCTTAAGATTCTCGGTCACGTCCTCGCCGACCTCACCGTCACCTCGGGTAGCACCCTTGACGAATATGCCGTCGCGATAAATAAGCGAAACAGAAAGGCCGTCTATCTTCGGCTCTACCGAATACTCGGCTACACCGCCGAGGGCGTCGTCCATTCTGTCGGTAAAGTCCCGAAGCTCCTCAAAGGAGAATACGTCGGTAAGGCTTCCCATTCTGACGGTGTGGGTATATTTCTCAAAGCGGTCGAGTGCCCTGCCTCCTACACGTACGGTGGGAGAATCGGGAGTCTTTATCTCGGGAAACTCCTCCTCAAGCAGGGTCAGCTCGCGGAACATCATATCGTACTCGTAGTCGGATATTTCGGGGGCGTCGTTCTCGTAATACAGCCTTGAATTATATATAATTTTCTCGCGTAGCTCCTCGGCACGCACTCTTGCTTCCTGAAGGGTCATTACTTGTGCTTCCTTCCTTACAAAATTCCTATAATATTTTACCACGAAGGGAATAATTTGTCAAGGCAGACTTTTACTTCTACGCCGTCATTTTATTTTTGAATTCATCCGATTTTCTTTATGCACCGTTTCGAGCTGCTTCGCACGTATTTTTGGTAAAATGAATAAAAATTGGGGATTGACATTCACCAAAATTAGAGTATAATAATTTTATAACTGATTTATACACTCGGCATTACGGCTCAAAAAGGAATCATTATGAAAAAAGTCATCCCTGATATAAAGAATCTTCTGTTTATGCACCTCGGTATACTTCTGCTGTCGACGGGAGTATATTTCTTCAAAAATCCAAACGGCTTTGCTACCGGTGGAGTCAGCGGCATTGCCATTATCATATCCAACGTCTTTCCGAACGTATCGCCCGCACTCTGTATGCTGGTCATAAACTCGCTGCTTCTTGTTGTGGGCGTTCTCGTGCTTGGTAAGGAGTGTGGCGGACTTACGATCTACTGCTCGCTCGCCTACTCCCTGACCACCTGGATATTAGAGCAGCTGATACCTCTTTCCGAGCCGCTTACCGACTATCCCCTGCTTGAGCTGATATACGCCGTACTTCTTACGGGTATCGGGTCGGCTATCATCTTCAAATGCAGGGCATCCTCGGGCGGAACCGATATTGTTGCCCTTATACTGAAAAAGCACACACATATGAACGTCGGCACAGCCCTGCTCTGCTCGGACTTTATTATCGCGGCGGCAACCTTTATAAAATGGAACGAAGAGGGAGGAATCGGCTTTGATGCACAGACAGGTCTGTTTACGATGCTGGGTCTGTTCGCCAAGGTGTTCGTGGTGGACGATATTATCGACTCCATCAATCTATGTAAGGCATTTACCATTATCACCACAAAGCCCGATGAGATAAACGAATACATAACCAGCGACATTCACCACGGTGCCACCATCTACCCCGCGAAGGGGGCGTACACAGGTGCTGACAAGACGGTTATCGTCACCGTATGCCGCAGATCCGAGGCCATAAGGCTTCGCCGCAAGGTGCAGGAGATAGATCCCCACGCATTTATTATAATTACCAAAACCAGCGAGATTATGGGCAAGGGCTTCAGGGACAATGTAAATTGATCCTTGAAGATGCCGTAAATTGAATAAAAAAAGCCGACTCAAAGGTCGGCTTTTTTTGTTTGTGTAGTGTATAAATCAATGTGCTCCGTATACCAGAAGAAGATAGATATACGAGGAGATGACTGCCGCAAGGGTAAAGGGTATACCGATCTTGAAGAAGTCCTTGTTCTTGACCTCATAGCCCTCCTTACGAAGAATAGCCGTACCGGTGATGTTTGCAGACGCACCGATGGGAGTACAGTTACCGCCCAGGGTCGCACCCGACAGCAGACCGAAGTAAAGGAGAGTGGGATTGATGCCCAGACCTGTGATGATAGGAAGCATTGTGGCAACGTAAGGAATGTTGTCGATAAAGGCAGAAATAAGCACCGATGCCCAGACGATAACGGTAAACAGAAGGATCTCGTTTCCGTTACCGAGCTTTGCGAGCAGATCGGCTGCAGCGGCGATAACGCCCTGCTCTGTAATACCGCCGATCATAAGGAACAGACCGAGAAGAAGTCCGAGAGTCTGGAAATCAATAGCCCTGATAGCACCGAGCACCGAATCCTTGGTTCTGTATCTGATAAGGTTGTATACAAGACCGATAAGGAAAAGCACGCAGCATATAAGACCGTTGGTTATATCAGGCTTGTTCTCAATAAAGGATGCACCGATAAGCAGACCGAGCATTGCAAGAAGCAGTACGGTAGGCAGGTAATCGGTAACCTTAGTGGTGGATTCCTGCTTGGGAATAGGCTGCTTTTCCTTCCTGAAGATGAAGGCAAGGATAAGTGCAGAGGCAATCGCACCAAGCTCAACCGCGAAGAAGATGCTGGGCTTCCCCTCATACCAGAAAAAGTCGAGGAAGCTCATTCCCGCCTCGCCGCCAAGCATAATTGCGGTGGTATCACCAACGAGCGTTGCAGCCCCCTGCAGGTTTGAGGAAACGGCAATGCTGATAATGAAGGGAACGGGGTTGGTATCAAGCTTCTTACAGATCTGAATTGCAACGGGTGCAACCATAAGAACGGTGGCAACGTTATCAACGAAGGCAGAGATAATTCCCGCGAAGAGTGCCAGGGCAACTGCCGCCATCTGCACGTTCTTCACCCTCTTAATAATGATCTCTGCAAGAAGATCGGGCATCCTGGAATCAATAAAGAGCTGAACGAGTCCCATTGAGCCCGCGATCATAAGTAAAACGTTAAAATCGATCGCCCCGAGGATCTTATCAAGCGGAAGCATTCCCGTAATGATAAAGATGACAGCAGATCCAAGGGCGATATACGTACGGTACTTACTGAATGCCAGCATAAGCACGTAGGTTATCGCAAAAAGAATTAATGCGAAAATCATTTATAAATAAACCTCCAATTTTAATCAAGCGATAAATGGCGAAATCAGTATATCATAAAACGAATTAAGAAACGGTAAAGAAAAAACCGCCGTTTTTACGGCGGTTATAAATCAACAATCATCCTGCAAGCGATAGCCCACTCCAAGCTCGTTTACTATAAAGTCGGAGGCCAAGCGG
>JAZNWM010000027.1:0-10943 GCA_045593345.1 Eubacteriales bacterium | reverse complement strand
TAACCGCCGTTTTTTTAATATATTCAAGCTTTTTCTATAATTTGCTATTGACAAAAGATTAAAAACAGTTTATAATAATCTTACCAAAAAATCTTATGGGGCCGTAAGGGTTTCGACGGGGATTTTGAGGTATGATAAGCGTGGCGGGCCGGATAATCCCGTAATAATGTCCAACCTTAAAATAAACGACAACAATTCTGTTGCTCTTGCAGCGTAAGCTGTGACGCGGCACTAATGCCGCCCGTACCGTGGATGAGGACTACGGCTTCCACCGTGCGTCAAATCAGTAGTGAACCTGAACCGAGAGTTAGCTCTTGTATCGGTCAGGCATAAAAGAGCTACCGACGTCATAGCCTGTCTATCGGCGATGACCGAGGGAAATATTAATAGATAAGACTGCCCACGGAGAAGGTTATATCAAGAGGTTTTCGGACACGGGTTCAACTCCCGTCGGTTCCACCATTCATTCTCTCGTAAATGGAGAAATCACAAAAAATGCCTGCATAGTAAACTTTTGTTGCTATGTGGGCGTTTGCTTTTTTCGGTATTTACTAATCGTAAGAGGTTATTTTATTTGTTTTGCGAAAGTTTATGATGGCTAGCGTAACTATTAAAGCGATAAATTTATAATACTCTAAAATATCGGTCAAACCATTGAATTCATACACAATTAGTGATATAATTAATTTGTAAACAAAAATTCCTAGAAAGCGAGTGGGCATTATGGCTGATAAAAAAGAAAAGAAATACGTGAGCGATAATTCTCAACTTATGGCTGAATGGGATTGGGAAAAGAACGACGAATTAGGCTTAAATCCAAATCAACTAGCCCAACAATCCAATAAAAAAGCATGGTGGAAATGCCCAAAGGGGCACCAGTGGGAAACAGTGATTTCCGCAAGAACAAAAGGCGGAGGATGTCCGTATTGTTCAAATAAAAGAGTTCTGATTGGATATAATGATTTGGCAACTACGCATCCCAAATTAGCTCAAGAATGGCATCCAACAAAAAATGGTGATCTTAAGCCTACGGATATTACACACGGTGTAGGAATTAGCATTTGGTGGAAATGCTTATTAGGTCATGAATGGAAAACAACGCCTAACAAACGAACATCTGATAAAACTGGATGCCCTTTTTGTTCTGGAAAAAAAGTTCTGCATGGTTTTAATGACTTAAAAACTACGCACCCAAGATTATCAGAAGAGTGGCACCCTACATTGAACCGAGGACTTACTCCAGAAAATGTAACTTTTGGATCTGGCAAGATAGTATGGTGGAAATGTCATAAAGGCCACGAGTGGAGAGCATCAATAAGTAACAGAAGCAAAAATAGAAACTGCCCGATTTGCTCAAATCAAGCAAAAACATCTTTTCCTGAGCAAGCACTCTATTTTTATCTAAAAAAGTGGTTTCCTTATGTAGAAAACAAAAACATGTCGGAGATTGGTATGGAGTTGGATATATACATACCATCAATAAAAACGGCAATAGAGTACGATGGTGCATACTATCATAAATGTAGTACTATAATATTAAAACGGGAACAGAGAAAGAATCTATTGTGTAAAAACAATGGCATAAGATTAATTCGTGTTCGTGAAAAAGGACTTAAAACATACGATGACTGCGAATGCGTAACCGTTGAGACCCCTTCAAATCCCCTATCAACTAGCAAAGCTTTGATAACTGTCTTTCAATTATTGGGCATAGAGAAACCAAACATTGACTTAGTAAAAGATAATAGCGAAATCCTTGATTTGTATTTAACATCAGAGTATAACAGAAATTTAGAACAGATCAATCCAAAATTAGCATCTGAATGGCATCCCACCAAAAACGGCGGATTAGAGCCGAAGAATTTTGCTGCAAATAGTAGCAGAATTGTTTGGTGGAAATGTCAAAAAGGGCATGAATGGCAAGCAAGCATACACAATCGTGCCAAAGGTAAAAGGTGCCCTTATTGCAGTGGACGTATGGCTATTGCTGGAGAGAATGATTTATTATCCTTATATCCCAAACTGGTTGAAGAATGGGATTATGAATTAAACGGTCATACTGAACCCAATAAGGTAAAACCAGGAAGCAATATTCGCGTATGGTGGATCTGTAGTACCTGCAAGCACAAGTGGAAAACAGCGATTAATAATAGGACTGCAGGACGAGGTTGTCCAAAATGTGGCGAACTAAAAAAAGGGGTAAAAAGAAAAACTCACGATTTTTTCGAACGTGAAATAGAGGCAATAAATCCCAATATTAAATTAATAGATACATATGTAGTCTCAACCCAAAAAATTAAATGTCATTGTTTGAAGTGTAGCCATGAATGGAGTGCTCTCCCCGGAAACCTGCTTAAAGGAAAAGGTTGTCCCGAATGCTATAAAGCAAGGAGAAAAAATGGAAAAGTATAGTTACGAAAGTGCTGTTAAAAACGCTAAAAGACATGCTTTTATTTCTCAATATACTGATTTGTGTGCATTGAAGAAAATTATAGGCAATAAATGTTTGCGTTTCACACGGGTTGATGAATTAAACGATTTGATTGAAAATCAAAATATGCACGATTTGTGGAAATTTAAGGTTTATGTTTCTTGTTTTACATATCGTGAGCATGAATCTTACTTCTTTTGGAGCACTTATTGCAAATGCAAACCTTGTGGGGTGATGATTTCTTTTCAAACTAACCAATTGCAGAAGTTATCTTTTTCTCCTGATGAAAAATGTCAAGAGATACCTTTAGTGGAGTGTAAGCAAACCATCCCAAATTCAACCTTTAGCAAAAACGTATCTACTGATAGATGGGGGATAAATGATTATTCTTGCGTTGATGTTGCATATATTTCTATAGGTATGAAATTCGATAAAATTGAACATTTCCAAGGACGCATAAAATATCACGAATGGGATATGGAGTGCGAAACAAGATTGCGTGTCACTATAAGGCCGAAATCTCGTGAATATCAATTGGAAGATGTCAGAAAAGATCGATATTTAAGACCTTCTAATCAGTATTTGTATGCAAAGTTAACACCTGAATGTTTGGAAACAATGACAATAACATTGTCCCCGTTTGGCAACGCAAGATTGAAGGAAGATGTTGAGAAGCTATTAATAGAAAACAGTCTGTATGGCAAAGTAAAGATTATTGATAGCAGTCTTTCGGGAGAATTAAAGTAAAGCTTTGTAACTAATGGATGGTGGTATTGCTCGCTACCATCCATTTTCACAAAAAATAAATTTTAAATCATTCACCATACTTAATTTTCACCTTCTACTTAGTAAAAAAGCACTTATGGATTTCCTTGTTATCACGATTATTACAACCACTTTACCGACTCTATCCATATAGTCTTTTTCGTGAGAATGAGCAGTTACGGGTCGGTTCCACCAAAAATGAAAAGAGGACACGCAAGGTGTCCTCTTTTCATTTTTGACGAACCTTCGTTAGTTAAACACGCTCGGCACATTTGTGCCGAATCGGGTTCAAAAAATTGCCTGAGCGAGTATGTGAATATGCAGGCCTTGAAAATCTGTATTCGTAAACGACCGCGATGGCAATCTCCCGTCGGTCATTTGCGACGGACTTCGTGGACCGGAGTCCACAAGCAAATGATATTCGCCAAAGCGAGATAGGACGCCTTGTGCGTCCCTTTTCATTTTTGACGAACCTTCGTTAGTTAAACACGCTCGGCACTTTTGTGCCGAATTGGGTTCACATTTGAGCGTAAGCCGTCGGGAAGCTTGTTTCCCAGTGGCGAGCGAAAAATATTGTCCTTAAATGGACAAGCTCCCGTGCTTTTTTTCAAACTGTGAAAGTTATAGAGGACACGCAAGGTGTCCTCTTTTCATTTTTGACGAACCTTCGTTCGTTGAACACGCTCGGCACTTTATGCCGAATTTGGTGTGCACATCGCACTTGTAGATCGACAGGCTCGCTTGCAAGACGAAAAAGCGGTATATTCAGCTTTGCTGAAGCCTCCGTCGGTTTCAAAAAAACGAATTTTTCTTACGCAAAAATGTTATGTCCCAAAATGCGTACATTCACTCTGATATAATCACGATAGTGAAAAATTAAGGAGGAGTTACGTATGGAAAACCGCAACGTTGTTATCGTAAAGCACCATCCCCATCCGCTGAAGCTTTCAAACCCGTTCTACACCACCCAATGCCCCGATATTGAGGAGCGAGTAGTTATTAACCTGACCTCACGCAACCGCGATATAAGCTTCGCACGGCAGGTTTCACCCTTCTTCGTAGGCCCTGTTACCGGGCCCGACGGTGCCACCGCCCCAAATCTTGAGGTGTTCTGGCAGATTGGAAAGGTGTTTCCCCACCACGATGAAGGGGGGAGGCCTACGCCCGCATACTTTGAGTACCGCGATAGAATGTACTCTGCCGCCCCCGGATCTATACCGAAGCCCGTAATGCGACACCCCTACCACGAGTTCGGTTACGAGGCCGACGACATGCTGTACTGGGCGTATTGGAATGAGGAAAAGGGGGAATACGACAGGCTGTCTTACCTTGAGGGACGGAAGAAGGTTTACGTTCCCGAATACGCAAAGCTTGTTGCCGACTCCCCCGCCCTGGCATATCTCAGGAGGCTGTTGGATGAGGGGAAAAAGATCGCCCTGTTGGACTTCGACGGCTTTAACTACTACTCTGAGGAGGCTATGAAAATACGTTACCGTGCCTACGTTTTGAGGTGTAGAAAGAGAAAAGTCCCCGTAACTCTCAGCGAGGATGACTTCACGGGGATAAAGGATATGAAGTCCGCCATCGGGTTTGCCGATACCCCCGTCGGCCACGCCTTCATCATCAAGGCCCTGCTGCAGGGCGATCTTCGGATTGAGGATGGAAAGGTGATAGATCCCCTCGGAATGCTCGACTAAGTGATATAAATTTAAAAGAGGACACCGCGGTGTCCTCTTTTTTTGTATTAATTCTTTATCTGCCGTTTGCCTGCTCGTAAAGACGGTTGTACTCGTCAAATACGGCGTCGATAATCTGATCGTTCAGCTCTATTTCAAAGGAGCTTGCTCCGTCTTGGCCAACGGTCACCTTGAACACAAGTGCCTCATCGTCATCCATTCCCTCAATCAACTCTGTGGGCTGCATAATAGCGTAATGCCTGCCCTTGTAGATGATAACCGCTATTGCAGTAAAATCAATAAACTCGCCGTTTGCGGACTGAAGAGTGATAATGCCGTCTTCATTGCCAAGGTTAAAGTTTACATTGTTCGCAGGAGGAGGTGTATTTGACTTAGCTGCAGAGGGCTTTGCCGCAGGGCTTGCCTTAGATGCAGAGACCGATACTGTCGCGGTGGGAGGAGTGAATCGGGGATCGTTATCTTTATAAGAGGTCCAGGGTGTCCATCCCCTGCTCTTCAATGCTCGGTCCAGCTTACCGTCGGTATCATTCTTTCGGTAGGCATTATATGCCATATTGGAAAGGAAGGTGGAAACAAGCATTACGGGGAATATCAGCATAAGGAAGATTGCCTGCCTATCGATAAGAAGATATATTCCCGTCGTTCCCTCTATAAGCATTGACAGGAGCCATATTGCGAGAAGAACGGGGGCTACCAAAGTACGAAAATAAGAAAAAGGAAGATTAATAAGATAAAGTGTGTCGTATAATCCCTTAGGGCACTCTGAATGTCGGACATAATATGCCGTATTAACGAATTTCTTGTTTCCTCGCTCGGTATCGCATTTTTTATATCCGAACCTTTTGTATTCATAATCCAAGAACGGTTTAAATGGGAAAAAATAATCCCTCTTTACGTAAACAAGATCATTAGAACGTTCTATCATCCTCTTCTCTCCTTATTCGTCCTTATATTCAGACCACTTCATCCAACCGTTTTCTTCGCAAATATCATCCAATTTCTGATCAAGACCTAAAGCGTTACGAACGATAAAGCCCGCAAGTGGAATGATAAAGCTGCAAACGTATATAGCAGTCAGTGCGGGTATCAGATACATCTCTGCAAAATCAAAGCTTTCAACAATCGCCGAAATAAATATACCCGCAATCAAAAACTTGCCAAGAAAAACGCGAAGGTAAGAAACGACGGTCATAAGAAATTCAAGAAGAACGAATAAAACGTTCTTGGGATATTCCTCGTGTCTCTTGAAAAAAGCGTAACGCTCGACGTGTGATTTGTGAGTCGTCGTGGATTCAAAACGGGTATCCGAAACCTGTCTTATCTCGGTTTCCGATCCGTCGTATACCGTATTTGACTCGTGTCCTCCCTTGCGGTAACCAAAGCAATGATATTCCCAGGTCATAATAGGATGTAAAAATCCAAAATATCTCCTGGTTTTGTACTTGATCCTGTTTGCCATAATTAGAATTTCCTCCAAAAGAATAATTTATGTTACAAATTGTAACATCAACATTGTAACATTTTGTTACAATATTGTCAAGGGATTTTTTAAAAAACAGGAGATATTTTGTCGAAATTATGAACAGAAACGCAGGAATGCTTGGTTTGAAGGCTATACGAAAGCAAAAAAAATTAAACCAATTAAAGGTTGCTATGGATATGAATATAAGCAGAGAGGCCCTGTCGCATTACGAAACGGGAAAAAGAAGCCCCGATATCCAGATGCTGCGACAGTTGTCGGATTACTTCAACGTTTCCATTGATTATCTGGTTAACGGCGAGGAATTTTCAAGGAAGCAAAAATAAAAAAAGGCAGTCAGGATCAAGAGATAGTGACTGTCTTTTTTTTATTTGGTACACCAGGCGGTGCCGTATTACTGATTTTTCTCCATTTCCTCGTAAAGACGGTCGTACTCGTCAAATACGGCGTCAATGATCTCGTCGTCGAGGACGATCTCAAAGGAGTCGCTGCCGTCGGGACGGCGGATGACTTCAAAAACGAGAGCCTCGTCATCGTCCATTCCCGGAAGAAGCTCTACCGGCTGGAGAATTACGTAAAAGCTGCCCTTATATGCGATACCGGCAATCTCCACGAAATCAATGGCCTCCCCTGCCTCGTTATAGAGGGTAATTATGCCATCGTCATTGTTGCTGTCAAGCAGATCCTTAATATCGTTCATCTTTAATCTCCCTTTGTTTTTCTTAATAATAACATAAAATGAAGGGAAAGTCAATATGCCCCTATTCCAAAGGAATATCGGGGTGCTTCTCCAATATGACCGAGAATGCGGCGGCATCGCCGACGACGGTAAGCTCGCCCTGATAAAACTGCAAAATTGAGGCGGGGACGGCGGGAGTAACTCTACCGAAAAGGCTACGCTCAAGTATGTCCGCCTTCCCCTGCCCTATTGCAAGAAGAAGGATGCGACGGGCACGTAATATTCTGCCGATGCCCATTGATATAGCCTGACGGGGTACGTCGGAGGGAGAGTCAAAAAAGCGTGAGTTCGCCTTTACCGTAGAGTCGCTTAAGCTGACGAGGGTGGTACCCTTCGGAAAATGAGTGTCGGGCTCGTTAAAGGCAATATGACCGTTATGGCCGATGCCGAGAATCTGGATATCCGCCCTACCAAGCCTGTCAAGAAGGCGGTCGTAGGCATCGCACTCGGCGACAGGGTTCTCTGCCGTGCCGCTTGGAATATGGGTGTTTTCCCGCGGAATATCAGTACTGTCAAATAGATTACGCCGCATAAAAAAGGCGTAGCTCTGCGGGTGGGTTGGGGATAGTCCCACGTACTCGTCAAGATTGACGCTTCTTGCCCGAGCGAAGGAAATATCCCCGGAAAGAAACATTCTCACAAGCTCGGAATACAGTCCCAGGGGCGTAGAGCCGGTAGCAAGGCCAAGCAGGGCGTCGGGTCGCTCTCTTACCACATCAGCAACAATTTCGGCGGCACGTATGCCCACCCTTTTTTCATCCGATTCGCAAATAAATCTGATCATCGCACACTCCTCAAAAAGAACTATATTATCGTGTTATGACAGAGGATAAAAATTGGTGAGTGGTGGCGGGACTTATTGACAAACGAAGAAAGATGCGGTATAATATTTTCGTAGAATAAAAAGGAGAAAAACAATGAGAATTATACATACATCGGATATTCATCTTGATTCTCCGCTTACGTCAAGGCTGCCCTCCGACAAGGTGCGGCAAAGACGAAAGGAGCTGCTGTCGGGCTTCGGCAGACTGGTTGAGGAGGCAAGGCTCGGCGGCGTGGAGGCTATAATCATAGCGGGCGATCTTTTTGACAGCGAAAGTGCGTCAAAGCGAGCCCTGGACACCGCCGTATCCATTATTGAGGCGGCGAAGGATATTACCTTCTTCTATCTTCAGGGAAATCACGAGGGCGATGCTCTCGCAAAATCGGGAATCACCCTGCCCGAGAACTTAAAGGTATTCGGCGAGGGCTGGACCTACTTTGAGTGCGGCGAGATGACGGTAGCAGGACGCAGCAGTATATGCGAGGGAATGTTCAACGAGCTTGCCCTCTCACCCGAGAGAGTAAACGTCGTCGTGCTTCACGGCGAGCTTCGCGACAGGACCGCCGCCCCCGACGGAATCGGTATCAGAGAGGCTGCCGGAAGAAATATTGACTATCTTGCATTAGGTCATTATCATAGCTATGCCACCGCATCCCTTGATGACAGAGGTGCGGCAGTATACTGCGGCACGCCCGAGGGGCGTGGCTTTGACGAGACGGGTGACAAGGGCTACGTCGTTCTGTCGGCTGCAGGAGGCAGAGTTGTTCACAGCTTCCGCCCTTTCGCCAAAAGAAGACTTCATATTATCCCCGTTGAGCTTGACGGTGCGGTAAGAACCGCCGAGATAGGCGAGCGTGTGGCAAGGGCTCTTGCCGCAATTCCCTCGTCGGATATAGTAAGAGTTGAGCTGTGCGGAAGGTACTTCCCTAACCTGTGGAAGGATACCGACGGACTGATGCGTGAGTTTGCGTCAAGATTCTATTATTTTGAGGTTAAGGATTCCTCCAGAATAGCTATAAATCCCGAGGATTACAAGCACGATATGTCTCTCAAGGGCGAGTTCATCAGGACGGTAAGTGCGGATGAGTCGCTGGATGAGGAAACGAAGGAAAGAGTTATCGCCTGCGGCATAAGTGCCCTGATGGGCGAGGAGCTCTTTGATGCATAGGGGGACGTTATGAGGCTTATTGAATGTTACATTGAAAATTTCGGCAGACTCAATAAGAAAAGAGTCAGCTTTACCGACGGACTCAACTGCATCGTAGAGGATAACGGCAGCGGTAAGACCACCCTTGCCGCATTTATCAAGGTAATGCTGTACGGAATGAGCGACACCAAGAGGACTAGCCTTGAGGAAAACGACAGAAAGCATTATCTGCCCTGGCAGGGAGGAGTGTGCGGCGGCAGCCTTACCTTCTCGGCGGGCGGAAGGACCTACAGAGTGGAAAGAAGCTTCGGAGCTAAGGCGGCAGACGACACCTACGCCCTCTACGATACGGCAACCGGCAGATTATCCACCGATTTTCCCGAGGGGCTTGGCGAGGGGCTGTTTGGTATTGACGCCGACGGCTTCGAGCGTACGGTATTCCTGTCCGAGCGTGCACTGACGCCCAAGAGCGAGAACAAATCCATATCGGCAAAGCTGTCCGACCTTGTAGGCTGTGACGGTGATATCGGCGGTATGGACGATGCATTAGACAGGCTTGAGGAAAAGAGAAAGTTCTATTACAAGCGTGGCGGTGCGGGTGAGATCGCTGATACAAGAGCAAGGCTTGACGAGGTTACAAGACGGCTTGCCGCCCTTGAGGACGTAGAAAGACAGGCCCAGGACAGCCTTCGCAGAATGGGAGAGATCGCCACCAAAAGAAAGGCTGCGAGAGAGGAAGCCAAGGAGCTTGCCCGTCTGCGTGAGGAGGCAGTACGCCGTGCCGCAGAGGCAAACCACGAGAAGCAATACAAGGAATTAAGGCTGTCCCTTGAGGAGACGGTGAGAAAAAGAACCGCCGTTTCCGAGATATTCGGTGCGGATATTCCCACCCATCAGGAGATAGACGAGGCAAGCTATAAGGCCACTGAGGCAAGACAGCTTATGTCGGACGCCACCGAGAGCAGCGAGGAAATTGAGTGGAGGAGAATCTCTGCAAAATTTGACGGCAGGGTTGAGAAGAGTAAAATCGACTCCGCAAGAGAGGCTCTTTCGGGTATAAAAAAGCTTCGGGAGAGAGAAAACGACCCTATGCTTATCCGTGCAAGGCGTCTTTTCGCGAAGCGAGTGCCCACCGCAGAGGAGCTTGATAGAATAGGCTCGCTCACATCGGGCAAAAACAGAAAAACTCCCGTCGGCTGTATTATTTCGTATATTATTTTTGCTCTTTTAGTGGTTTGCGGCGTGGTTATAGAGCAGCTGCTTATCGCGGCGGGCGTGATTGGAATACTCGCCACACTTATTTGCGAGCTTATTATCAAGGGCGGCAGGGATAAGCGTAGACGCGGCGAGGTAGACGGATTCTTCCTGTCGGTATGCGGTGTAAGAGTTGACAGCGAGGACGAGGCGAGATCACGTCTTGAGGATATGCGTGAATTACTGCCCGTAATTGATGACGTAGGAGCTACCGTTGACGAGGCATCGCTTATGGCAGAGATAAAGGGACTCCTTCTGCTCTTCCCCGAAAATGCAAGCGGTGATATTATCACCTGTGCAGAGAGCATTATTTCGGAGTACGACCGATACGCCTCAATGGCAGTGGCACAAAGATATATTCAGAGCGACCGTACGTCGAGAATTGAGAAGGCACAAAGGCTTCGTGCAGAGGCAGACGCCTTCCTTGCAAGATTTAAGCTGACGGGTGACGATCCCTTCGGCCAGCTTCGTCGTGCCTTGACGGAATACGACAGACTTACCGCCGAGATAGTAGCGAAGCAGAATGAGATGGAACGTCTCGATAGCCTTCACACTATGGGCGAGGGCGGTCAGAGAAGGGCTGAGCTTGAGCTTGCGGAGCTTGACA